>JACQVH010000235.1 GCA_016209895.1 Candidatus Hydrogenedentota bacterium
CCTTGGTGCCCGTCCATCTCGTCCATTTTGTCCATCCTGTCCACCAAGTCCACCGGGTCATTCACACCATCCAGGGACAAAGCCCCTTCCGTCGCAACCCGATGTTCCATTCCGCACCTTGGCCTCCGAGGCCTTGGCGAAGGAGGGTCCGCAATCGCGAAATTCCTACAAAAATGTATCCCATTTTTGTACCGATTTGGTTCGCTTTTTTACCAATTTTTACCAATTTTTACCAAAAATGTCCCGTTTTTCACCGCTTTTGTACCGCTTTTTCACCCGAATTCACCCGATTGCGCCTCGTCACATCCTTGCCCGCCAAGGACTTACGCTCGCCGGCCCCGCCCCCGGCGGCCCGGCAGACCCCAATTTTCACCCCGAAGATCAGCAATCGCATCTCTTCGGTGTCGGCGGCCGAGTCGCGATGCCCCGCAGGCAATTGCGAAAACCGATTACGAAACTCGATTACAAACACGTCTTTCGATTACGATTATCATGAACGGTTTACAAGCGGGACAACGAGAATCAGGGAGTTGGGGAGAGCGATGATGGAAGCATTTGGGCGGTTTCTTGACGGCTACAGCTACGTTTACGTTCAGTTGTGGGAACATCTACGAGCGAAAACGTTTGCCGCGCTGGAGGCGAATGAGCGGCGTAAAGCAAGTTTGACGACGCCCGAACTTCTGGTCCAGCGCGGAAACGAAATTCGCGAGACGTTCATTCGCTCGCTAGACGGCTTGCCGAAACCAGGGCGCTCCTTGAATGCCCGCGTAGTCGGAAAGATTCCGCGCCGGGGCTACACCATCGAGAAGGTCATTTTCGAGAGCGAGCCGAAGGTGTACGTCACGTCGCTGCTCTACGTGCCCGAAGGCCTGAAAGAACCGGCCCCGGCAGTCCTCTTCGTCTCCGGTCATCACCTCGAGGCGAAGTGTAATCCGGAGTATCAGCGCGTGTGCCATGATCTCGCTCTGGCCGGACTCGTGACGCTCGCCATAGACCCCACCGGCCAGGGCGAACGCATCACGCGACTCGGCCCCGACCCGAATGCCGCGCCCGCCGAATGGGGCACGACCGAGCATAGCTACCAAGGGCAACAATGCGTCCTGACCGGCACCAGCATCGCGCGCTATTTCCTGTTCGACGCCCTGCGCGGCATTGATTACCTCCAATCGCGGCGGGAAGTAGACCCGGACCGCATCGGCATCACCGGCAATTCCGGGGGCGGCACGCAGACCAGCCTGGTGTGCATGTCCGGCGACCCGCGCATCAAGGCCGCGGCGCCGTGCACCTACGTGACCTCGCGCGATCACTACTACCTGACCGGTCAGCCGCAGGATGCCGAGCAGCTACAATTCGCGATGACGAAGAACGGCATCAACTTCGACGACTTCTTCCTGCCGTTCGCCCCGCGGCCCTTGCTCCTCGGTGCGGTGGATTCCGACTTCTTCCCCGTACCCGGCACGGAGCTAACACTGCGGCGGCTGAAGCGCATCTACGGCGTCTTCGGCAAGGAAGACCTGGTGGACTGGGAACTCGCGCCGGGCCACCACATGTACTGCAAAGAACTGCGGCAGGCGGCGGTGAATTGGTTTCGCAAGCACCTCCTGGGTGCGCCGGCGGATTTCGTCACGCAGGATGATGATCAGATTGAAACGTTGCCCGTTTCGGAGTTGTGGTGTACGAGCAAAGGCCACGTGATCACCGATTATCCCGAAGCGCGCACGCCGTATCACCGGAATCTGGAGATGCTGCCCAAACGTCCTGCGCCGCGCAGCCCCGAAGACTTTCGCGAGCGCGTCATTGACGCGCTGGCCATCCGCGAGCGCCTGAACACGCCGCGCAAGACTTTCCCCTGCGTCCGCCAAACCCGCGAAAACGACGGACTGACCGTCCAGTCCGTTCTCTTCGAAAGCGAAGACGGCGTGATCGTGGCCGGGTGTCTGGCACAGCGCACCGGTGCGCCGCCCACCGAGGCGATCATCTCGTTGAGCGAAGCGGGCACGCTGGAATTGGACCAGCACCTCGCCGAGGCCAAGGAAGTTCTCGACAGCGGCCGCGCGCTGTTCGTGTTCGACGTGCGGGGAATGGGTTCCGTGAAATCCGAACCGATCAGCGCCTACGGGAACGACTATCCCTCGACGTTCTTCAACACCGAGGGCTGGTTCTTCTGGTCGGCATATTGCCTGGGGGAGTCGCTGCTGGGTATGCGCGTGTTCGACGTGCTACGGGCCTCGGAGTTTCTCCGAGGCGGTCGCGGTTTCGAGCGACTCGCTCTACGCGCGCGTGGGCTACAACCGGCTTTGTGGGGCTACCTCGCCGGCGCGCTCGATCCGGCGATTCGCGAGGTGACGATACACGACCTGATCGAGTCCTTCGAGAGCGTGGTCACGACCGAGCGTTACCGGATTGACATTACGCCGTCCTTCCTGGCCCACGGTCTGCTGCAACAGTTCGACCTACCGGAACTGCGCGGTCTGTTTCAAGGCCGTACGCTGGACCTGCATACCGTGAGCACGGCGCGAGTCTGAGCGGCCCGAACGTTTCACATCAAATGTTGCCTCGCCCACGCAATCTGATTCTCCTTATTCAGTCCGCCCTCGTGGCCGTTGAAGGCGTAGGTGTCAATCCGCTTTTCCGCAACCGGGATACGGTTGTAGGCCGTGAAAATCGTGGATGGCGGACAGAGTTCATCTTGCAGTCCGCACGAAACCAGGGTTGGACACTGGATGCGGTCCGCAAGGTTATTGAGTTCCACGTAACTGAGCGTCCGCATAGCAGTTTCGAGATCCCAGGGCCGGCGCTGGAAGTAGACGATTAGGTCCGTCCACGGCGCGGCCTTGGTCAATTCGAGCGTCCGGCGGAAATGGCCGAAGGCGGGTACTTCCGGCATGCAGAGACGCGGGCGAGGATCGAGCGACGCCGCCGCCAGACTCAACCCGCCGCCCTGGCTGACGCCGGATACGCCGATGGACTCGGCTTCGACTTCGGACCGCGTGCACGCGTAGTCCACCGCGCGGACCGTGTCCACGTAGGCGCGCGTGAAATAGTACTTTTCCGGCGTAAGAATGCCGCTGGTCATCCAACCCGTGTATCGCCCCGAAGGGTAGTCCGCGTGGTCGGTGCTGTCGCCGCACTGGCCGCGCACGTCGAAGGTCAGCACCGTGAATCCTTGCAGCGCCCACAAAAGATAGTCGGCGACCTTCCCCCGGTTTCCGCTGTAGCCGTGAAAGAAGACCAACGTCGGCCGGGGCAACGAATCGGCCAGGGTCACGAGCCAGCCGACGATGCGACCACCGTCATACGCGGCGAAGGAGACTTTCTCGACGTGGAGTTCGTTAATCGGATACTCGACCTCCTGGGCGGTGGCATCGAGTGGCTGGGCTCGGCTCGATTCCAGGGCGCGTTCCCAGAACGCGTCGAAATCCGGCTCTTTCACCTGAGGTAACGAGTAAGTGCGAAGTTGCTCGAGCGGCAGATCAAAAAGAAACATAGTCAAACCCTTCCCGTTTTGATATCGGCGCGTGAATCGTGTTCGAGGATTTCCCGGACGACGAACGAAGGCTGGTCGCGCACTTCGCGGTACATACGGCCCACGTATTCGCCGAGGATACCGAGGCCAATAAGCTGCACGGCGGAGAAGAAACTCAATGTCGCGACTAGAATCCAAATGGAACCATTCTCGGCCAGGAATCCGAGCGCGTACGCGCTAATCAGCCAAACCAGGGCCAATATACTCAAACCCAGCAGCGGCCAGCCCAAATAGGAGGCGAACCGGAGCGGCATGACCGTAAAGTTGCACACAAAGTTCAGGGTAAGCGCGACCAATTGTGGAATGGTGTATTTCGATTCGCCGGCATTGCGTTCCATGTGCGCCACCGGCACCGCGGACCAGCGCCCGTAACTCAGCCAGGCCAGCAGCCCGTTCAGGTAACGGGATTTCTCATTGTAGAGGTTGATGGTGTTGACGAAGCGCCGGTCCAAGGCGGTGAAGCCGCTCGCGCTGTCGGGGATATCAATCCCCGTAACGCGGTACAACAAATTCGACATAAGCCAGGAACCCGCGCGACGTACCAGGGAACCGACCCGTCCGCTGCGCACGCCGTACACGACGTCGTACCCTTCGCGCAATTTATCCACCAGCTTCGGGATTTCCTCCGGCGCGGTCTGCAGATCGGCATCGAGTTGGACAATCATCTCCCCACGCGCATAACGCAGCCCGGCGGACCAAGCCATCTGCTGGCCGAAATTTCGCGCAAATCGCACCACGCGAACGGAAGAATCGGACTCGTACAGCCGCCGCAGGATTGCTGCCGACTGGTCCGTGCTGCCGTCGTCAACGAAGAGGATTTCGTGGCTGAGGCCGTATTCCCGGAGCGTTTTTGAGAGGCGCCCGTAAAGGTGGTCGAGGTTTCCTTCCTCGTTGTACACCGGAATGATTACAGACAATGCCAACGGCGCAGGAGTAGGTCCTGCCTGCGTCTCGTGCGTTGTAGCTCTCGTATCTTCACCCATCGCGCATGGTCCTCGTCACTCGCGCCTTGACTTATATCAGTTCCGCCCCCTGCGGGCCAACGTTGAGCAACAGGTCAATCGCCGAAAGATGCGATAGAAACGGCTCAAACTGCTGGGGATACGGCTTGCAAACATAATCCTGGAAGGCGACCTTCAGTCCGACAGCCTCGAACTGGGAAGTTTCGATGAAGTTGCGTCCGGAGCTGCCTTCCAGAAAAGTGTCGCCGCCGACAGCTCGTACAAGATCGATCAGGCTCTGTGTTTTGTCAGGCCCGAATTGGACGGGGACCTCGCTGAGGAGCTTGTTCGGCGTGCTCAGGCCAAACTCCCTCACAAAGAACTCAATGAACCACAGGTCCAACTCGATAAGCAGACGCCATTTGCGCTCGTAGGTGTCTCGCAGGAAACTCTCATAAGGCTTCCAGAACGGGGCGTGGCGGTAGTTTTCGAGCAGCAGACGGAAGTGCCGCTTCCGCCACGGCTGGTCGTCATCAATCTCGACTTCGTTAATGAGTTGGTTCGGGGCGGATTTCTTCACCGGCACGGTCAAATACGTGAAACCGCTTGGAGTCCGAATCCGGTTGCGGTTGCGCCAGTCTTGTTTCGTATATTTGAGATTGTCCTCGATGATGAACAGACCGCTCCGCTTCATCAGGTCGAAAAAGCCGAGCCACGGCAGATATCCCGCTTGCAGCGCCGCTACGATCATGGGCCCTCCTTGCCGTCAAGAAACTGGCGAAACCATTCCCGAATGCAGAGCACCGCCCAGATTTGCCAGCCTTGGTTCGAATCGCCGCGAAAGTGATCTTTCACCAACTGCGATACGCCCTCGGGGTTGAACACGGACCAGAATGCGCTACTGTCTTCATGGAGCGACTCGCGCACGAAGTTTTCAAGACCGGCGCGGAGCATTTCGCCAAACGGTGTGCGGAACCCGACTTTTCTGCGATCCAAAACTTCCGCCGGGAGCAAGTGCACGACCGCCGATTTCAGCAGACCTTTGGGTTCGCCGTTCAGCCGTTTCAGCTCGGCCGGAATACGCAACGCCAGTTCGATCACGCGACGGTCCAGAAACGGCGCGGCGGGTTGAATGCCGAAGCGCCGGCTGATCTTATAGTCCAGAACGAGCCAGTTTGCGAGCAGCGTACGGAAATCCAGCGCCAGGATTTTCTCGAGCGGCGTGCTGCTCGGACAGTCCTCCAGAACCTGCTCGTAGGCCGCTTCCGGACCGTAGTCAACCTCGGCCAGAAATTCGGGCCGGAGTAGCCTTGCGCGCTGCTCCGCATTGAATACGGTCCGCACCTCACGGTGACGCGCCAACGCCGCGTCGCGATGCCATTCATAACCCGTGAACAGTTCGTCCGCACCGCGGCCACCGACCATCGTTCGCAGACCGCGGCCTGCCGCGGTCGTCTCCAGCAGAAAACGCGGAAACACCGGGGGATGGCACTTGGGTTCTTCGATGGTGCGAATCATATCGGAGAATACTTCCGGAAGTTCCGACGGCTTCGGGGCGATTTCGACCAATTCCACGCCCAACCTCCGGGCTACAATACGACCAAAACGGGCTTCATCATGATCCGGATATTCCGGAAAGGCTGCGACAAAGGCGGGCGGCGGCACGGCGCGATCCTGGCCGAGCAAGACGGTCAGCAGACTGCTGTCAATACCGCCGCTGAGATGGCACCCCATGGCCTCGCTTCGCACGGCGTTTGTAGCGTTCGTCAGAGCCTCGAGAATCGCCTCGGACCATTCCGCGACAGATCGTTCCTCCGGGGCAGGCTCGAATTCAGAGTAGCGTTCCGTCCGACCGTTGCAGTAGACCGTACCTTGCGGCAGCAGGTGAACGCCCTGGAAGAATGTCTTATCGTCCAGCGACCAGAAGAACGCCAGATAATCCAGCAGTGCCGCCGGATTGAGGGTAACGAGGCCCAGTTCCGGCAAGACGTCGCAAATCGTAGACCCGAAGATGAGCCGCCCATCGGACACGGAGGCGTAGTACAAAGGTTCAAGTCCCGCCGCATCCCGCGCCAGCAAGGTTCGCTGATGATCAGAGTCGTGAAGTGCCAGAGCGAAACGTCCGGGCAAATGCTTCGGGAACTGAAGGCCGTGCTCGGCGTACAACTGGAGAATTCGGCGGCCGGTCTCCTCATCACTCAAAGCCGAACCAAAGGCAATCCGGCCCGACCAAAGTACGGCAACCCTACCGGCCGGGTCAGTATACTGACAGCCTTCGCCTTGAATACTCGCGTTTACACTACCCCGCATCCGCCATGCCCTGCCTGGCCGAAAGCATAACGGCAGGCTTGATGGCGCCGCAACTTGCAGGACTCGGACGTTGGGATCGGAAGAACCACGAGTCGTGCCAGATTCCCGACGGGATGAGGGCGGGCCACTTCTCCGTGATCGAGAAGGACCGTATTCGCATGAGGCCACTTGTCGCGTCCTGACCTCCGCGACAGACAGATTTCTTTACCCTTCTATCCTGGATGTAGTCATGAACCACGCATTCGCTGGGCGAGAAATCGCAGGCGGTCTTTGCGGCCGGGGAGGCGGTGGAAATCGGCGTTGATAGTGTCGGCGATGATATCGGGGGCGTCGGAACCGGCTTGTATAAGAAATGTGTAGAGGTACTCGGCGAGTTGGGCCAAGGGGAATTCGTGGGTGCGGCCGGTGGCGGTCCAAATGTAGTCCGATAACTCCAAGATGGCCCGGAAGGCGGTGGGACGCGAGCGCCAGAGCAGGGGTAGCGCCTTCGGGAAATTGCCGGAGTTGTAGTAGAGATCGAAGTAGCGCGCGAAGCGTTTCAGGCGCTGCATCTGCGCGTAGTCAATGAGGTCGGTCTGGAGGACTTCGTAGGGCGGCTGCGGCGAAAAGGCGAGCTCGTGCGTTTCCGTGTGGCGCGTGATGGGTGTGCCTTTCAGGCGTTTCAGGATGCCGACCTGAATTTCCTGCGGCGCGAGCGCGATGAGCCGGTTGAAGCCTTCGCCGAAACTTTCCATGGACTCGCCGGGCAGTCCGACGATCAGGTCGGCGTGAATCGTGGCGCCGGTGCGGGTCCGCAGGAATTTCAGATTCTGTTCGGTCTTCGCCATGTCCTGCCGACGTGAGATGGCGGTCTGGGCCTCGACGTTGAAGGTCTGGATGCCGACTTCGAGGTGCAGTCCGCCGGGCGGGAACTGGGCCAGGAGGTCCAGCACGGACGGCGCGAGGCGGTCAGGCATAATCTCGAAATGGAGCCGCATGCCTTCGCGCCAGCGGTCGAGAAAAAACCGGAGAATCCTCTCGACGCGCTGCGCGCGCAGATTGAAGGTGCGGTCCACAAACGTAAAGTTCCTCGCACCGCGGTCCATCAAGCGCTGCATGGCCGCAAGGAACGCGTCGAGTGGAAATTCGCGTACGCGGTCTTCGAGGGACGACAGGCAGAACTCGCAACTGAAGGGGCAGCCGCGCGACGCCTCGACGTAGGTAATGCGTTGAGACAGGTCTTTGTCCGTATACGCGTCGTAAGGCAGTGCGACGCGACACAGGTCGGGATGCGGCTCACTGACGACCCGCTCCGCAGGCCGGCGACCATTGAGCAACTTCACGGCTAACTCCGCGAATGCGATATCCCCCTCGCCCCGGACGAGAAAGTCCGCTGCAGCGAACAGTTCCGTGCCTTCGTACTCATAGCTGACCTCCGGACCGCCGATAACGACCACGGTTTCCGGACGCACGGCCTTGATGATTTGTACCACCTGCGTGATCGGCGCGACGTTCCAGATGTAAACACCCAGACCGATGATCTTCGGGTCGTCAGCAAGGAGCGCCTCGGCGATTTCTCCCGCCGGTTGATTCAACGCGAATTCACGGACGACCGCCTGCTCGCGTAGCGCCCCCAGGTTCGCCCAGAGGTACCGCAATCCGAAGGACGTGTGGGTGTACCGGGCGTTGATGGTGGTTAGAGTTATTGGGTGACCTTGCAAGGCTCTCACAGATCCCCGACCGTAACTGACAACGCGCGCCGTAGGTCGAAGTCCGCAGGTCACTGGTATTCGGACAAATCCTCACGCGCGCGCGCCTTGGGCTCCGCAAAGGAGACAACTTTGGCGATCCCGGCGGCTTGTTCTGACCTAAGGGCCTCGCCGATGCGGTGTACGTCGTAGCCGTATCGCTTTGCGTTCTCGTCCTTGATCAACCACAATTCCGTTATGACCGCGTCTTCATACATCTTCTGCCTCCATTATCTCTTCCGGAGTACATATCTCCGGCGACCTAAAACCACATGACGTTTCGGGCCAAAGTGACCAAATCGTGGCTACGCAAGGCGGTTAGATAGCTAATGATGCTTGTTTCAAGATATACACGTTCCATCAGAAGAACCTACTTGATGGTTGCCGTTTTGGGTTCCGTTTCCGACTTCCATTGTGCCATTTCTTTTAGCAAATGCGAAGTGACAGGCGAGTCATTCGCGGAACCAAGGATTATACGGCTAGCGCCGATCCGTAAGCGACCGAAATTGGGAGACGCCCTCGACAACGAGGCAACCCAGATTGCCGTCCCAGTGGTCATACATGCGGGTGGATAGTGCGACCCGGTCGTCGGCGTAGATGACGAGACAGGTACGGTCAACCAGGAGACGCAACGCAACACGGACAAACGGCCAACGGAATCGCATCGAAACCCGCCGTTATCGACCTGCCATTCGCCCTGGACCGGCTGCGGATTCACGGGGACTCGACGTGAAAAATATCCTAACACCGAGGCGGGCACATGGACTGAGAGCGTGCCTTCACTTCCTGACGGAGTTGGTGTACGACGAGATGGCCGCCCCAGTTCCACGCGCCGTCGTCTTTTTCGTCAGTGGGGGTGGGCAGCTAACCGAAGAGGAAGCGGTCCTGTCAGGGAAGACGGAGGAAGTCCAAATTGCGGGAGGCCATCCCCCGACGCATTTCAAGAATATCCATGCGTGTCCGAGCGGTCTTGTGATATGGTGTGAGTGGGGATTGGGTGTCCTTTCGGTGATTGGGGTGCGGTGCCTCATTGTGGGAAAGGAGAATTGATCATGGCGGTATTTGGTTGGTCTCGGCTGTTGATTTCGGCAGGAATCTTGTTGAATGTGACGCTGCCGGCCACGTCAGCGGAATTGTTCAAGGTGGAACGGCATCTGTGGAAGCCAATGGCGGATGAGGTGTATCTGCAGGAAGTGGGCGAGAAAATCGGGACGGAGCAGCCGGTAATCGCGCTGGCGTGGTATCGGGATGCGTTGTATGCCGTGATGGACGGCAATCTGTACGTGGTGGAGAACGGCGCGTTGGAGCGGGTTTCGGTGGCGCCGAAGGGCATTCAGAAACTGGAGGTATTGGACGATGCGCTGTGGGCCTTGACGGACAGCGGCGTGTACCGTTCGGCGGGCGACACGTGGACGAACGTACACAAACAGCCATTCGTGGATATGTGCGTGCACTTGGGACAAGTGCACGGCGCGACGCGGGACGACCTGTTCCGGTTCGAGAATGGCGCGTTCGTCAACATCAAGCCGGAAGGCGGTTATCAGTCCAGCGAGACCACAGTGATCATGGAAGACGGAACACAAGTTCTGTCCGAGCCGGTGCGCGTAGGGCCCGTGGATGAGATCGCGTCGTACAGCGGCACCCTGTACATTTTGCGTCGCGGCCAACTCTCGCTGATCGAAGGTAAGACAGTACTAGACGAAACGATTGACTGGGGCACGTTGCCGTCCCGAAATACGCGCGACATGCTGGCCCGCGGCGGTTGCTTGTACGTGACGACGGACCGAGGCGTGGCGGTGCTGCGCGGCATGGCCATGACGACGCTGGACCGGAACGTCCGCCTGCCTTACGAAGACACGACCTGTCTGGCGGAAGGGTTCGAGGACGATCTGTGGATAGGCACGACGCGCGGCGCGATTCGCAAGGTCGGCGAGCAATACCATTATTTCGGCGCCGAAAACTGGCTGCCGGGCGATAGCGTGCACGCCATCGTCGTGCATGACCGCAACGTCTACGTGGCCACGGACAAAGGCATCGGCATCATTCATTACGAGCCGTATACGTTGCAGAAGAAGGCGGCGTCCTACGAGCGCCACCTGGAGGAATGGGGCCACAAACGGCTCGGCTTCACCCACCGGCTGTATTGGAGCGGCGAGAAGGACGGCTGGCTGCGCGAGATCAGCGACAACGACGGCGGCCACACCGCGCATTATCTGGCGGCGATGTCGTTCAAGTACGCCGCCACCGGCGACCCCCAGGCGCGCGCCAACGCCGTTGACGCGTTCAAGGCCATGGTTTGGCTCGAGGAAATCACGGGTAATCCGGGATTCATTGCGCGCGCCATTTGGTGTCCAACCGCCGATAAAGGCCAACGTTCTACGCAGGGTTCCGGCGGCTTGCCCGCCAAGTGGTATCCCACGCCGGACGGCGTCTGGGTCTGGAAAGGCGACACCTCGAGCGACGAAGTGGACGGGCACTTCTATTCGGTGGCGCTTTTTCATGACCTCGTCGCGCAAGGACCGGAGAAAGAACGCGCCAAGCAACATATCGCGCGGATTGCCACGCACATCCTGGACAACGGCTGGGTCTTGCGCGAGAAAGACGGCAAGCCGACGCGCTGGGGCCGCTGGGACCCGACGTACCTGCTGCGCCCGTATGGCTTCTACGCCCGCGGACTGAACGGGATGGAGGCCCAGACCTACATGCGCACCGCCTTCGCGTACACGGGAGATGCCAAGTACGAGCAAGGTTTCCAGCAGTTACTGGACTGGGGGTACCACACGTATACGGTGAGCCAGAAACAGACGTTCCCGCCCGAAAACATCGTTACTTGGGACGACGAGCTCGCGTTTCGCACGTACCATACCTTGCTGCGATACACGGATAACCCGTATCTGCGGTCCATCTATCTGCGCAGCCTCGGACGGAGCTGGGAAGTAAAGCGCATGGAGCATGTGCCGTGGTTCAATTTTATCTACGGCGCCATCACCGGCAACGAATGCGAGGCGGACCGCGCCGCACAGTTCCTGCGCGAGTATCCGCTGGACCTCATCAGCTACCGGTACACGAATTCGGTCCGCTGCGACCTCGGGCCGGAGCCGGGTTATGTACCCTACGGCGGCGGGACGCGGGCCATGTCGCCGCGCGAGACCGATGCCAAGTCCGGAAGCATGTCCACCTTGGGCTACGACGGCGGTGGCGGCGGGCATTCCGTAACCGACCCGTCCGGATGGCTCGAAGCCTACTGGATGGGCCGTTACCACGGCTTCATCCAGGCGCCGACAGTAACCGACCCCGCGCTGACCACGGTGGAACCCAGCAGCAGCCAGAAAATGGGCGCAATTCCCTTCGACGGGCCAGCGCGCCCCAGCGGACTGATTCCGGGAGAACCGTAATCCCAGTTCTCGAAGATCAGGTAGCTCCCATTTGCAATGGGAGTTCACTCGTTATTGGCGTCGCACGTGGCGCGTGTCGCCCGCGAGTCCGCTCAAAGCCGCCGCCGCGGCCTGATCGGCTACGCACGTCACTTCGGGATGAAGCCATAGGAGCGAGGCGGGGAACTGCGTCGAGATTTCGCCGGAGACGAGCCGCGCCAGAGCTTGAGCCTTTCCACCCCCGCTGACGACAAGGACGATGTGTCGCGCGTGGAGGACATCAGTCATGCCGAGCGTAAGGCCGTGTGTCACGACGCCGCGTGCGGCGTCGAGCATCGCGTGGCGTAAGGTTGAGGCGTCGGTAACGTGGGCCTTGGCGGGAAGGCTTTCGGCAGGATAGTTGAGACCGATGTGGCCGTCGGCGCCCATGCCCAGGACACAGATATCAATACCGCCAAGTTCCCGGATCAACTGTTGAACGCGCCGGCACTCGGCAGCTGGGTCCGGCACTGTACTGAGAAAGCCCACACTGCGGTCTGCGGCCAGACCCCACGGTTCAAGGATGTGCTTCCGGATATACACATCGCACGTGGCCGGGTCATCCGCCGCGAGTCCGCCCCATTCATCCAGCTTCAATATCCGGACTTGGGCCAGTGCTTCGCGGTGTTTCGCCAACTCCGCATAGACCCCGACCGGACTGGCGCCGGTCGCGACGCAAATCACGCTATCGGGTTTGCGCCGCACATATCGTAACACGTGCTCCGCAGCAACCCGGCTCATGGCCTCATAGTCAGCCTCGATGATGATACTTGGCAACATGGATTGTGTCTGTTTCCCTTGCTAAATACAGGCCACCCGTAAAGTTTCGCGCGCATATTGCGAGGTGAATGCCGTTCCATGGTAAGCTGCCAACCCAGTCCTGCGGTCTGATTCTGTCGAGGACTCACTTCCCCAATGTCTTCGCTTTCTCGGCACGGTAGATGGCCCGATACGCCGCTCCGCTGAAGTACGGTACGGCAGCATTTACTTTTCTCTCGTAGTCCTCCGACCAGACGGCAAGCCAGTATAAATCCAGAAGATACTTGCTACTTATGGCGACGTATTCAAGCGCATCGGCGGCGGCTTCTCGTGCGCGCTTATCAACATTCGCCCCGCTGATGCGGCAGATAAGCTTGTCTTCAGTTCTTGCACCTGCTCGTTGAAACAGATCCTCGGCGCGTGGGTCAACAGCCTCTCCTGTCGGAGCCACCAAAGTACTGCTGGCTTCGGGGGAGAGGTTGGAGACAACATTAATGTTAAGGCCCAACTCGTAGATCGCGAAATTCCAATCTGGCGAACCCAAGTCTTCCGGAGGTTTCCAACCGCCGAAACACGCGTAAACCGTCAGCGAAAATACCAGTGGACAGTCATATATGCACCCGTATTTCAACTCGGCATCCTTGTCTTTCAGCATGGAGAGTATCGGATTGACGAAAACTGGATCTTTGATCGCAGCGGCAAGGATGAGTAGCCGGTCCAAGGCATCGGTGTCCGGGCTTCTCGCAAAGGACTCCAACTCACGCAAGATTCTCTGAGAATACCGTTTGTTGTGTTTGACGAGTTTAAAAAACACTTCTTCTGCACGTCCAAATCGGGCGACTTAAGGAATCGGGTTAGGACGTCTTGTGAGTCTTTTGTGTCGGCAGTAGCGAAATCTGAGAATAGACTGGCTAGGAGCAATGCGGCGAATGTAAAGACAAAACGCATGATCCGAAAAGGTGCCTCTCTTCACCCTTGATTCTTTCGCCCCTGCAGAACTTTTGGTCTGGTCACTTACTTACTGGAGGTTCCCCCACAACTGATGGAGGCGAATTGTTCACAGATTCGAAGGTTCTCCTATCTCTCCAATTCCCCGCTTGCGGAACGTCTTTCCCAAGAACGAACCGAGAGCAGTCCCTAGTATCGCCGGTATGCCTATCACGACGCCGTAGATAATGAACTCAAACGGCCAGAGATTGTGTGAAGTTGGACTGGCCACCATTTCCAGGAAGGAAGCCGCGGGAAACGGCGCTGCCATGGCAACACCAAGCAGACTCCATTTCCTCGGGTCCAATAGGCCGAGGGCAATCGCGAACACAAGAACCAAACACACAGTGGACAAGGGCTCCATATTTTCAATTGCGGTTCTGAGGATAGGAAAAAGAGGAGAGGGATAAGCCCGCTCGATCCCTAACCAATAGGGAGGAAGGATAACGGACGATAGTCCGAGGACTCCGGCTACAAAGAACTCCTCCGCGGTTCGCTTCATCGGAACGCTGTTCCCATACGGTCGGCAGACTATACGTTGGGTGATTCGCAAAAGATTATATCACAAGGTCCGGCGAGATCGGCGTCCGGCGGATTTTTTTTGCCCAGTAGAATTAACTTGGTAGAATCCCTCCCGGTGTCACGGGCCACAAATACTGAGGCTAACCGCATCATACGCGATCGTCAGGAAGCACGTTTATGCCTTCGCCACGCATTGAGATTCCCGAAGAGAGTATCGAGTCCTTCTGCCGAAAATGGCGAATCAGGGAGTTCTCCCTTTTTGGGTCCGTGTTGACCGACGATTTCCGACCCGACAGCGATGTGGACGTGTTGCTCGTTTTCGAAGCAGACGCAGACTGGGGCCTATTCGAGATCGTCGAAATGAAAGATGAACTTCAGGCGCTCTTTGGGCGCGAGGTAGACCTAGTGGAAAAAGAGGCCATCAGCAATCCATTCCGGCGAGATCACATTTTGCGGACCCATCAGGTGGTGTATGCATCCCGATAACAAGGATTTGACCAGACTCTGGGATATGCTTACCTACGCCAAGGAAATCCAGTCTCGCGTTTCCACGATGACATTTGAAATGTACTTGGCCGATAGCGACCGAAGATTGGCCACGGAGCGAAGGCTGGAGATAATTGGAGAAGCCGCGAAAAACCACTCGCAGCGATTCATAGATCAACATCCGACGATCCCGTGGCGAGCAATTATCGGAATGCGAAACGTCTTAGCCCACGAATACGGTGAGATTCGCCACGAGCGTGTTTTTCACACGGCACAGCAAAGTATTCCAGAGTTGATCCGCGGAGTCGAAGCCCTTCTTGCTCCGCCGCCCTCCAACGATGTATAGAAGCAGATTCGGACGGAGTTGCCACCGGAGAATCTTGGGGCGCAACAACGATCTGGTTGCCGAGGTTTATGAATGAGCGCGTTCGAAGACGAGATAGCCGTTGCCGCCTTTGGGGAGGGGTCGGGGGAGGTAGAGACGATATCCACGGAGGATGATGGGTACGAGCGTGGTATCGGGGTGGTCTTTCACCTCTCCGAACCAGAGGAGTTGGATGTCTACGTTTGAGGGTTGCCAGCGATGCCGCTTGGCGATGCTCTCGCCCGTGTTGAGCGTCATGACTACGGAATGATCGGGACGAAATTCGATCTGCCGGACGCGCAGGTCTTCGGTGCGCGGTTCAGCCTCGGATAAGTCCTTCACCGAGCCGATGGACTGCCACGCGCCGATCAGTTGCGTCACCCGCTGATGATACGCCTCCGGTCCGAAGCGCTTTCGGCCTCGGGCGTGCGGACCGTCTTGCATCGCCATACTGAGGGACGTAATGATGAGAATAAACACGGGAGCCAGTCCCCAGCCCAGCCAGTATCGGGAGCCCACGTTCCAGCGCGCATCTTCGGGCGACGCACCGGCGCTGGTCGGAATGGATGCCCGGGCGGCTTCGCTGGATCGGGAAAGCACCAACCACGTGGCGATGGCGCAAAGCACCCAGAAATTCGTGTCCACCAGAATGTGCGTTTCTTCGCGACTGGTGTCGGGAAAATGCTGCATAAAGGAGCCTGCCGCCGGCAACCAGATCAGGAACAGGAACACCAGCGACGCTTTCCCTTGCGCCGTGGCCGGGGCTACCGCCAGCCGATCCTGCCAATACAGGTACAGGGCGTATAGAGCGACGGCGGTAACCACGACGCCGGAAAACGTATACCAGACCCATGGCGCCAACCCGACCACGCTCTCAATGGTTACCGCCTTGTAGCGATGAATCCAATCCATCGGTGCGCGGCGCAGATTCACCCACATCAGCGCGACGAGCATCACGAATACGGCGTACACATCGAGTCGGTTGCGCGGTTCATCTTCGTCGGGCGGTCGCAATCCACCGCGCAGCAGGCGCACGCCGCCCAGCGCGATGGCGAGTCCCATGAAAAAACCAAAACTCTCTTCCGCAAGCTTCCATTGCGCTTTGCCGCCCCAGTACGCGAACGGCCCCCAGGACACCATCACCGGATGCCGAATGAATACGGCCAGGGAAAATGCCAGGCCGCCGCCGAGGATGCCGTACAGGGCCAGCATGAATGCGGCGCGGTTCCTCCGTCGAAAGAGATAAATCAGCAGCGCCGCCAGGATGCCGACCACGCCGCCCCAGCTTTCGCTACGATTCGGCGGGGCGAGTTCGAGGCCGCCGAACTTCGTGAAGCCCAGGTAGCCTACCCACCATGCGACGGCGCACCAAAAGAGGAGGGCCGTCGCCGGGCGATCCTTGGGTCGCGCAAACCAATAAACCGCGCTGACGATCAGCGTGGTGAGCGCGGGCAGCCATTCCCCATCGTGGAAATAATCCGCCGTGAACTGTTCGTATGCCTCTCTCTGCGGTTCATTGAATAGAAAATAGAGATGGGTCAGGAAAAACACGGCGCAAAGGGCGGTGAAAGGTCCTACAAACTGCTGCAATCGTGAGCGCGGTACGGTAAAAGCGAAACCGAGAATGGCGCCGCCGATGCCGGCCCAGAGCGCACCGAACAAGAAGAGCATCGAGTACCCATAGTAAACATCGGGAAATGAGTCGGAAATTGAGTACATCGTGTGTTCCATATAGCTCAGTGAGCCGCCCCACGCCCAGCCAACCGCGCCGAACAACCCCGCCACCGCTGCGCGCCGATACCAGTCGAGCCGTCCGGAAGCGAGGCACAGCGCCATGCCCAGCATCGCCCCGGGCAGCATGGCCCCGCCCTCGTGACCGACCACCCCGCGATAGCCCCAGCCAAAGGCCATAATGACCGCACAGAGCAGGCACAGGAATCTCGCGCTGAAGGTGGGCGCGCTTCTGTAATTTGCGGCGTGGGTGTCGGGTGTCATTGGTCAGAATGTCTCCTCACGCGATCTTTCGCCGATGATGGCGAGAGCTTCGATTCTTGAGCAACTGGGTTTACGATCAGTGATACGCCTTGTTGTTTCCTCCCCAAATCCGTCTTGACCCCGAAGGGATTAGACGCCGAGATCGTCCCAGTGAGATCGAACACGCCGAACTCGCCTTCGGACTCTTCGAGAAGAATTATGGGACGGTCCTGGTCATCCCCGATGCGACAATCCACAAAGTCAATCCCGCCGAACTTCTGCGTTTGTTTCGAACGAAATGAATGCAACCAAATGGGGGCCCACGCGCCCTCATACCGGCGGTTATTGGCCGCGTTGCGTACCGTGCAGTCTATAAAGCGCACCCGGGCGCGGTCGGCCGACTTGTCCTGTATTTTGATCCCGTATCCTTCAGTGTCTTCGACAACGCACCCTCGAAATTCGATGCGTCCGGCCGGACCGTCGTCGGCCACTTTCGTCACTCGAATTCCGGAACCGCGCCGGCTGCTGACGCGACAATTCTCGAAAAGAATCGAAACCTCGGCCGAAGTGTTCCTCTGATGCGCGAGATGCGCTTGGATTCCGTCACCGTAATTATCGGTGAAGTCACAATCACGGAAGACGATATCCTTTACTATCTCCTCCGGCGAATCCGGTTCAATATCCACCCCGGCCGACGGCGGCGTGCCCCAGGTATTTTTGAACACGCTGTTTTCGACGAGCAACCCGTCCACGCTGATGATGCTGATCCCTTGCCGATAGTGATTGTCGCAGACGACATCCTTAATGTGGATATTCCGGCAGGGCCGCTTTTCCTTCCCGCCTGCGATGTAAATCCCGTCGCCGCCGCTGTCTTTCAAGGTCAATCCATACACATTCACGTTGGTGCAACCGTTGAGGGAGAGGGTCATGCGCCATTCCGCTTTTTCGTACTGGTCAAACCAGCGGTGCCAGTCGAGGTCGAGAAGGACTTTACCTACGATGTAGTCCTCCTTCTGCATGCGGACCGTCGCACCGTATCCGCGGACGGTCAAGTTGGACACGTCGCGCGCCCGGAACACGCTGTCGCCTTTGCCGCGGTATTCGCCCCGTTTCGCGGTGATCACTACGCCCTTTTCCAGGATCAATTCCTGATCTCCCGCGAGTTGTATCGGACGGACGATCCAATCCCTCTTCATATTTGGGACAATTACACGCCGCGCACTCGAATTGATGGCCGCCTGGAGGGCTTCCGTTGCGTCTTCTTCGTTAAAACCCCACCAGGCCGCATTCGCGACGCTTCGAACGCCGGTGCGCAGTTCCTCGATTGCTTCCGGGTTTTCGGCGCTCGCGAAGAGCGTCGGCGAAACCGCCATCGAGACCGTCACAATCGTCGCAAAGTAACACCAGAAGTTGGCGATCATGTTCGTTTTCCGTTATTTCGTGTAGTTCATGATGGCTTGTTCATCGAACACGGCATGCATGATGGTGCTGCGCCCGTCCCGGGTGTAAATCACATGAATCTTCTCGTCCTGCGTCTGGATCGCGACGGGATACGCGAAATCGTGATCGCCCTCGCCGATGTTGCGCTTGTACGGCCAGGTCGTGTCGTTGTCGGTCGAAATGGACACGGTGAGCGGAGTGCGGTCACTCATGCTGTCGTTATACACGAGAATGAGGTGTCCGTTCTTGAGCTTCTTGAACTCGACCGCGGCATTCGGGTTGGGGAACTGGGAATCCGCGCCGTTGCTCCAAGTGTTGCCGCCGTCGCGCGACTCCATGCGGACGATCCAGCCGTCGGGAATTGGGTCGTATCCCCCGCCTCGCCGCGCGTACGCGATCAGATAATTGTCATCAATCTGCGCGGGAGCCGGTTGCAGGTTGCCCAGTCGCGAATAGCAACGGTCCGTCTCGACCCATTCGTGCGTCTGCTTGTTGTAGCGGAGAAATACCGAAGTCGTGTCCTTGCCGACATTCTCGCGGTCGCGGCCCGTCTCATGATAGACCCCCAGCAGATAGTCGCCATTGTTCAATACGATCGGATGGCCGCGCACCATCATCCCGTTGTCGAACGCGATCATCATCGAGTCCGACCAGGTATGTGCCCCGTCCTTGGAAATCTTCGCCTTGATTCGTGAATCGGACCACGTCTCGCCGTACCGTTGCACGTAAAACAGCCACACGAGGCCGTCCGGCGCCTGCCACACCACCGGATTCCCCTCGGAAAGAAACGGGGTATCTGCGATGATGACCGGTTTCGTCCATTTCTTCGAACCTTTGCGCAGGCGCATCCCCCACACCTTCGAATCGTCCTCGTACTCGCCGCCACCCCCGTAGTACGCCAGGTACAAATCGCCGTTCTGCAGTTCGGTGAACGAGGCCGGATGCTTATACTTTCCGGGGAACTCCGGACCGATGACTTTGGTGGTAACAATATCGGTTTGCGACCACGCCCCCGGCGTCGCGACCAGACCAGCGACCAGCAGGATCAGAACCAGTTTGAACATGGATAGCCCTCCTTAATTAACCTTCATGATAAAGACAAGAACCCACGAAAGAATACACTACGTCGCATGCGCTTAGCCACAGTTGAACCGGCGGGAGCCGCCGAAGTATCATATCGGGCGGTGTAGGGCTCCATTCGGGAGCGCGCCCTTTTCCGTTTTGCCCAAACGGCTATGATAGGGATACGCTCCTTCCCCCAGTCCGTACACACCAATTGACAAAATCCAGTGTGTGCTGTTCTTGCGGGTGTATAATGAACGGAGCGCTGTGCCGAGCCTGATACCGGGCTTCGGCGGAGTAGGCATACTATGAGTGAAAGGAGGATAGGCTATGGCCGGCGGAAGAAAAGTGCGACGCGCCAAGATCGCCAAGCACAAACGCAAGAAGCGGCGTCGCGCGAATCGCCATAAGAACAAGTAACGGCGTAGCCTGCCTAACCTCCGAACAGGGCGCCCGAACGATAGCGGGGCTCCGGCGAAAGTGCGGGGCCTTTCTTTCTGTCGGCGGGCGCCGGGCGGAGGCCCCATTGGGTACGACCAGGAGACTAAGCGCATGAGTGAAGAAGAACCGAAGATCATTATTGACGAGGATTGGAAGGCCCAGGTTCAGCGCGAGCGAGAGCAGGCCAAGAAGACTGCCGAGGAGAAAAAACCGGAGGCTCCCGGGGAAAAACCGGCTCCGTCAGGCGAGGAATCGCTGTTCGTATCCCTCATTTCGAGCTTGACCGCGCAGACCATGTTCGCACTCGGGCTGATTGCGGAACGCGAGGCCAAGGAAGTTACGGTAGACTTGGGCCAAGCGCGCTACATCATTGATACGTTGATGATGCTGCGACAGAAGACCAAAGGCAACCTTACCCCCAATGAGGAAGGTCATCTTTCGGAAGCCGTGGCCGAATTGCAGCGTATTTACGTGGTGCGGGCGCAACAGGTGCAGGAGAGCGCGTTGCAGGGCGCAGCCAAAAACGTGGGAAAGAAGTAAGAGAGGAGCAGGGTCATGTCGGCGTTTGTCGTGGTAGGCATGCAATGGGGCGACGAAGGCAAAGGCAAGGTCGTGGATTATTTGACGGCCCGGGCCGACGTCGTCGTGCGTCACCAAGGCGGTAATAACGCGGGGCACACCGTCGTGGTCAACGGCAAGAAAACGATCATGCACCTCATCCCGAGCGGGATGCTTCACGAGAAGACCACCTGCATCATCGGCAATGGCACCGTACTGGACTTGGCCGTGCTCCTCGAGGAAATCGAGGCGCTCGAAGCGGCCGGATATTCCACCCGTGGCCGGCTCTTCATCTCGGACTGCGCCCACGTGATCATGCCCTACCATAAGTTGCTCGATAAGGCCCAGGAGAAGTTCCGAGGCAAGCACCGCCTCGGCACCACGGGACGCGGCATCGGCCCGGCCTATGCCGACAAAGCGGACCGCTTCGGCATCCGGCTCGGCGACTTGATTGACAACGAGGTCTTCCGGCCAAAGCTCCAACAGGTGCTCGACTATAAGAATGCTATCTTGGCGGAGACCTTTGGCGAACCGGCTCTGTCGTTCGATGCGGTGCTGAACGAATTTAGCGCGTACGCCGAACGTCTGCGTCCTTACGTGGCGGATGGCGTGACCCTCGTTCACCAGGCGCTCGCGGCGGGCAAACGTATCGTCTGCGAGGGCGCGCAAGGTTCCATGCTCGACCTCGATCACGGCACCTTCCCCTACGTGACCAGTTCCACGACGGTCGCGGGCGGCGTCTGCGCCGGCGCAGGCATCGGACCGAGAGATGTTAGCGGCGTGATTGGCATCGTTAAGGCCTACTCGACACGGGTGGGGGAAGGACCCTTCCCGACCGAATTGCTCGACGGTACCGGCGAATTACTGCGTACCGCGGGCGCGGAGTTCGGCGCGACCACCGGCCGGCCGCGCCGCTGCGGTTGGCTTGACACCGTGCAGTTGCGCCGCGCCGCCATGCTCAACGGCGCGACCAGTATCGTGCTGACCAAGCCCGACGTGCTCAGCACGCTCGATACCATCAAGATTTGCGTGGCCTACGAGATTAACGGGACACGCACCGAGAATTTCCCGACGCACGTCGCCGCGCTGGAACGCGCCAAACCAGTTTACGAAGATTTACCGGGCTGGAAGGCCGATATCACGGCCTGTTCCCGCTGGGAGGACCTGCCGGGCTCTGCGCGCCGGTATTTTGCACGTATCGAAGAATTAGTGGGCATTCCCCTTTCCATCGTCAGCGTCGGCCCGGGCCGCGAACAAACGATTCTGCGGCAAGACCCATTTCAAAAGCTCGTCTAGACCTGTCCGTTTGATCCCAAGGGCTACGTTACACACACTCGGTGGGATTGATTTGATCGGTCTTGCGTGAGATGGCATCTTGTGCCATAGTAACAATGTGGCGATCATTTCATAGGGTAACAGGGGAACGCGCGATATCGCTCGGAACGAGGATACTCGAGACGCGCGCAAGACCTTGTCTAATCACATCCACGATTTGGCGCGACGACGACCGGCTCTTCTTGCGGCAGTGGAGTCGCTGGACGACTTGAAGGCAAGAAAAGGGCTAGGATTTCATGCATTGAAAAGGGAACGTCGTGGAAAATTCGCCATAAAGATCAATGACCAATACCGAATTTGCTTTGTTTGGATGGGAAAGAACGCGATTGATGTCGAGATTATCGTCTATCATTGAGGTAGGTTATGAAAAAGTATGCCGGTAGTTTTGCCATTGCAGTTCACCCCGGAGAGATCTTGCAGGAGATGCTGGACGAGAGCGGCATGACCCAAGCGGAGTTGGCGCGTCACTTGAAGATGGACCCATCTAAGATAAACGAGATCTGCCGGAAGAAAAGAGGGCTTTCCGCGAAGATGGCCGTCTTGCTGGGAAAGGCGTTTCAGATTTCTCCTGTAACGTGGCTGAATCTGCAGAAGAATTGGGAATTAAGCCAGGTGGACCAGCGACTTTCGGACCGGATCAAGCCTTTAAGCCTGGGAGCTTGAGTCCACTCGTTGAGGTTCCCGGCGAGGGAGAAAACAATTCGAAAATGAGACGCGTCAGAGCCATTGACCGGCTGATAAACGAAGCAATGCGCTTGGGGCGCCACAAGACGAAAACTGAGGCGGTAACTGCAGCGCTTGCGGAGTACGTCCGATCGTTTCGACGCCAGGATATATTTGAGCTCGTGGGGAGAGTGGAGTATCTTGACGACTACGATCACCAGATAGGTCGGCGGCGGAAGCGCGGCTGATGGTTCCAAATAACCCAATTCCTTGGTCACTCGGGGGGAGGCGGCGAGTTCAATTCTCATCCCGTAAGCTTTTCATTCGATGTATGGTTGTGTTGCTCTCCTCGTGCGCGGGACCGGAGCCGCCGTTGGCGCCGCGGGACGCCCTCGTCGCGGCCAACACGCGAATCAGCCGTATCCTTGCCGAGCATAAGGAAACGGCTAATTCGCCAGTCCAACTCGCGAACGTGGAAGCGCCCGAAGACCCGCGTCAAGTGTCCTTCTGGTTTTACAGTCATCCTCTGATTTCAGCGCACTTTGCGCGTCCCGAGAACGTGGATTCCTTCAACGCCAGTCATTCCTCCGTGGTGCTGGATGCCCACTACATTGGCGATTGGTTCGTGGCGGTTCAAAAACTGACGGTATCCCTCGCGGCGGGAGACTTGCCCGACGTGGCCTTAGTCAAGCGCTCACTCCTGGCAAGACTGGCCGCCGCCAAGCTGATCGAACCTCTAGAGACGTACCTCCCGGCCGCTCTCATGGCCGAATTGCGACCGGAAGCGGCGGCGGCCTTTACGGTGGACGGCCATTTGTATGCCCTGCCGGCGGACGGCTTTTGCAGTGTGCTGTATGTGAATCGCAGCATCGTCAAGGGAAACATCCCGACCACTTGGCGGGAACTCCTCGAAACCGCGGCAAGTATGCAGTCCGATAAGTCTGGAAATCGCGGCTCGGTCTATGCCGTCGGCGACCTCCCCTTCCTGGAGACTCTCTGGTCAACGGGCGGAGACGTATGCGAAAACGGTTACAGCCTGCTCGACCGACCGCCGGCGCTCAATGCGCTCGAATTCGTGCTGTCGCTTCGCGACGAAGAGATCGCGCACCCCGATGCCTTCGGCCGCGCGGACCGCGCCATGGATTTGTTTCTCCAGGGACGCGTGGCCATGACGGTGGCTTCGAGCGAACATTGGAGTGTGGCGAAGGCATCGCGGTTCCCCGTCGAAATCGCGCCGGTCCCGGGGAGAAACGGGCCCATATCGCACCTCTATGCCGACAGCGCCATCGTCGTTTTCCGCCGATATGCTCAGGCGAAACGACAACCCATTTCGGAGTTGCTGAAGTATCTGATTGATATGAACATGCAGGGTTATGCCGCGCACGGCAAAGGCTCGGAACCGGTACACCGGGGTGTAATGCAGTACATGAACGTGAGGACGGGCCTGGAAGAGGCTTACGACCACGGCCGCTTTACGCCGCTCATCCCGGCCTGGAGCGAGATCGAATTCGAATTAGCGCGCTATCTCGACCGTGCCTACCGTTACGAGGCAGCGCACTAAGTACAACCGTTTCCGGCACGCAGTGCCGGCAAAGATGCCGGCGCTGCCGGCGCGTTACTCGTTGCGGCATTCGTAAACTCTTCGCATTGATTGCCCCGCAACATTGGGCTACACTGAACTGTCCCTCAATACGTAGCGCTTCTTGGGACCGGCAGGCGCGGCGTTGCGCGTGAAACTGGACCCGAAGTTGGAAGGTCAGATTGAGGCATCGGGGCGAGCGTTGATACGTGTCCGCCGCAAGTCTCCTTCGGGAGTCGCGATCGGCGAACGGTGGGACGAGATTTGACGTACAGGCGGGAGGAGATCATGCGCTTTATCCGAATCGCGGTCGCTATGTGCTTCCTTTTCGTAAGCATTTTCGCGTGGTCGGAATCCGAGTCCGTCGCGCCCCCGGAAACGCCGGCGGTCTCCGAATCGAGCACGACTACACCGGAACCGGCGGCGCCCGACGCAAAGCCGCCGCCAAGTGTTCGCGAACTGGTCCCGACGGCGGAGACGGAAATCGGAGAGCGCGTGGTCGAGCCACCGGCCGACGAAGAAGGTCCTCTCACGCCCGCGCCAGAAGAGCTTCTCCAGCAAAAAATAGACCTCAACCGCATTGACTTAGACGTGCTCTATCGCGCCTTGGAAGAAGCGCCGCGAGAGAAAACCGAGCTGGGACTACAGGAATGCGTGCGTCGTGCGCTCGAAGCCAACCAGGACATCCTGGTGCTGGCCTACGAGCCGCTCAAGTCCGATGGCGACGTCATGTCGGCCAAAGGCGAGTTTGATCCGTTGCTGCGGGGTAGCACCAGCTATACGCGCTCCACGCAGGCGGCCTCGTCCCAAGTCGTGGCCTTCGGCGGAATCTCGGCCATCGAGACGTGGCAGAGCGCCCACCAGGCCGCGCTCGGTGGCAAGCTCCATTGGGGCACGGAATACCTGGTCAGCATGGACCTCAGTCGAGAAGAAAATACGTTCAACCGATTCGTGGAAGAATGGAGCGGCGGGCTGACGCTGAGCCTGACCCAGCCGCTGTTGCGCGGACGCGGCCAGGCCGTGAACCTGACCCGTATTCGCGTCGCCAAGAACTCGCGACGACTGGCTGAGGACCAACTACAGGTACTGGTCCTCAACACCGTGGCCCAGGTCGTAAAGTCATATTGGGACTTGGTTGGCGCGGTGGAAAACGTACGGGTTCGCCAGCAGGCCCTCGCCAACGCGGAGCGGCTGGTGCAGATTAACGAGAAACGACTCGAGATCGGCACCGCAGCCGCCATTGACGTACTGCAGGCCAAGGCCGGATTAGCGACACGACAAAGTGAACTGATCGCGGCCCGCTCGCAGGTGCAGGATGCCGAGGACGTCCTCAAGAAACTGCTGGATATGCGCGAGAATGAATTGATATCTCCCAAGAGCATTGTCCCGACCGACCGGCCGAGTCTGGCCGAGGTCCCCTTGGACGAGGCGCAGAGCGTGGCCAAGGCCCTCGAACTCCGGCCCGAAATCCGTTCCGGTGAACTCGAGATTGAAACCGCCCAGCTACAGCGCCGCCAGGCCGGCAACCAACTCCTGCCTCAACTCGACCTGTCCGGCAGCGTCTTGCAAGGTGGGCGAGACCATAAGCTCCGGGAGGTGTTCTACGGCGTTCGGGAACGCCGCGACAACGCGTACACCATCACGTTGCAAGGATCCGTCCCGATTGGCAATCGCGCGGGCCGTGGCGCCTACGAACGCGCCGCCGTCACCGCTCACCAAGCGGAGCAACGCCTCGAAAAAACCAAGCAGGATATCGTCTCTAATATCCGCTTGGCGTTGCGGGGGGTCAAGACCAGCCGTATTCTCGTTGAAAGCAACCGCCAAATCAGCGCGCTGCAGGAAGTCAACTTGGCGGCGGAGGAAAAACGTTTACAGCTCGGAGTGACTACGAGCTATCAAGTGCTCCAGGTGCAGGAAGACCTCATTGTGGCGCAGGTCCAGGAAGTACAAGCCAAGATTGCGTCCGAAAAGGCGCTGACGGACTTGCAACTCGCGGAGGGTTCCATATTTGAAACCCTGGGTATTGAATTCCAGACACCGGAGCCGGCCAAGCCCGTAACTTTCTACCGGAGCATACGCCTGCCGGAATTGGAGTGAGGTGTTCGGGGGTTATAGGGCCTATAGGACGTATCGCTCCTATACCACCGGATTGGACGCTTTGCCGGACGCCACTGGGGCGGGCCAGGTTTGTGGGAGATGGCGCTGAACAGCGAAAAGGAGGCCTATGGCGCGGATTGACAAGTACTTCAAATTGATGGTCGAGCATGGGGCATCGGACCTGCATTTGAGCACCGGTTGCAAGCCCATCCTCCGGAAGGATGGCGAGATCGCGGCATTGCGGAATGAAGAAGTAATGGATTCCCAGACGGCCAACGCGCATCTCTACGAAATTATGCCCCGCGAGCGCGAGGACGAGTTCAACAAGACCAACGACACGGACTTTGCATACGAGCTCGAAGGTGTCGGCCGGTTTCGGTGCAATATTTTCCGGGACATGAAGGGAAGTGGCGGCGTATTCCGCATCATTCCCACCCAGATTAAGACCTGTGAGGAACTCGGGCTGCCGGATGCAGTAAAGAGGTTCTGCGGGCTGAGCAAGGGTCTCGTGCTGGTCACGGGCCCGACGGGGAGCGGCAAATCCACCACGTTGGCCGCGTTGATTGACCTGCTCAACTCCACCCGCAGCGACCACATCATTACCATCGAAGACCCCATCGAGTTCGTCCACAAGAACAAGCGGTGTCTAATCAATCAGCGCGAAGTGCATACGCACACGCAGTCGTTCAAAGCCGCGTTGCGGGCGGCGTTGCGCGAAGACCCGGATATCGTGCTGGTGGGCGAGATGCGCGACCTCGAAACCACGCATATCGCCATCGAGACCGCCGAGACGGGTCACCTCGTCTTCGGCACGCTCCATACCACCACGGCCATCTCCACGGTGGACCGGCTGATTGACCAGTTCCCGCCGGAGCAACAGCAGCAAATCCGGATCATGCTCTCGGCCACGCTGAAAGGCGTAATCGCACAGAACCTGTTGAAGAAAAAAGGCGGAGGCCGCGCCGCCGTGCTCGAGGTGTTGGTCGTCAATTCCGCGGTTTCCGCGCTCATTCGCGAAGGCAAAACCTCCCAACTCATGAGCATCATGCAGACCGCCAAAAAGGAAGGCATGACGTTGCTCAACGAGCAGTTGGCGAAATTCGTGAAAGAAGGGACCATCGAACCCGAAGAGGCTTACCTCAAAGCGGTGGATAAGGCCGACCTGGTAAAACAGCTTCAGTCCATCGGTATCACGTTCACCCCGCCCGACGAATAGAATAGTTTCCGGTTTCCGGTTTTGGGGGTCGTGGTCCCTGGTTCCTGGTCTCTGGTTCGTGGGGCGCGGTGTCACAGCGCGCGGGGGTTCAATTTTGCCAGCAGCTCAAGGGTCGTCTTGTAATCCATCTGGCCGGGGGCCGTCGGCCGGCCTAAGAACGTGTAGGTCAACAGCGAACCCAAGGCCGGAAACAGGAAGCGGGTAACGGCCCCCAAAGGACCCATGCCGACCGCCACGATATTGTTGTCAGAGTTGTCAATGAGGAATCGCGTCAGCGTCTGGAGGTCGGCGCGGCTCGAGACCAGCGTGGCCACCTTGACCACGTCGGCGCCGGCGGCCGCGGCTTCTTCCCGGACCCGGCTCAGACTTGCGAGATCCGGCGTCCGCGAGAAGTCATGGAATGAGATTAGAACCAATTTGCCCGCCCGGTGCGTGCGCCTAGTCAGCTCCGGAAGAATGGCCTTGGAAGACAGCTCGATGTCCACGGCGGCGACCTGAGGGATGACCAGCTTATAGAGTGCCAGCCGCTCTTCGTCAGACAGATTCTTCCCGCCCCCTTCGACCGAGGACCGAACGGTCGCCAGGACCGGGAAGTCCTGATACTTGGCCAGTTCCCCGATGACATATCCCGGCTCGCGACGGTCGAAAAGGTCCAGCCGCGCCTCGATGACTTCCACCCCGCGGCCTTTGGCGTCGGCGATAAGCCTAGGTGCCACCCCATCGCACACCGCCGCCACCACCCGCGGCACGGTACCGAGTTCCAACCCACCAAGCTTCAACAAAGCACCGTCCCCAAACTTGAACACACTAAGCCGACCCACCTGTCATGTTGAGTCCCGCGCCGCGCGGGAAAGCATCCCGCATACCGAAAGCTTGGGGATCAAGAGATTCATCGCTGCGCTCAAAATGACAAAAGGCCACGCTTTGCGAACGAAATCTGCGTCTCCACCTGTGAGGCACTGTACAGAATACAACGACCAATAACAAATCCGGCGGGAGCCTTTCAGCTCCCGCCGGATGGAAGTGATTCTATATCACCGGCCGTTTAGGCGCGGCTGCGTTTCCGGCGCCACAACGTCGCTGCCGCGAAGAGCAGCGTGCTCAGCGCCAAGCTGACGACCGGCATGGCCAGCACCAACTTCGCTACGAACACGACCGGCACCAGGATGAGCCGTACCAAGGCCGCCAGGAGCGGGCTCTGGGCGACTACGTCGGCAATCGCCGGGCTCACGTGGTAGTAGGCGTCTACGAAGGCGCTACCGACCGCGTTGTTGAGCAGGAACGTGTCACGCAGTACGCGCAGCGTTCCGATGTCATCCGCCAACGGCGTGCCATAGGCTGCCGTCGCGATGAAGCACGGGCCACCACCGCCACCGCCGCCCTTGCCGCCGGCGAAGATGCCCGCGAGCGCGGCTAGTAGACCGAGTAGGAGACCCGTACCATCCGTAACCGCCGCCTTGGTATACGCAAACCCATTGGCGACACGGATTGTCTTCACCTGCGCCGTGCCGTTGTCAAAGCCGGCATTGATGTTGACGAGCAGGTCCACCGGACCAACTCCATCGCCGGGAAGCGGCGAAGCAGGCGAGTTCACCGAAAGTTCGAACTCGTTCTGGCCGGCATTGACCAAAGTGCCGAACACCTTGACACTCTTGCCCGTGCCGGGCGCGACAAAGTCCACGCTGACCGGATACCCGAGACCGCCGTCCGTCGAGCGGATACGCATATTGGTTCCGCCGCCGACATCACCCTGACCTTGGGCGATGCTGTTGCCGTTTGCGTCGGCCAAGCTAAGGATGTCGGCCGGGTTAGCCGCCGGGTTCACGACGACCCGCAAGACACTCGCGCCGAACTTGTACAGGCGCGACCGGACGTTGATCACTTGCTCCGCGTCCGCGCCGGCCTCCGGATCGAACTCGGTCCGCAACACGGTGGACTCGTACGTCGGCGCCGCGCCGCCCGATTGCGCTTCGAACGAAACGCCGAAGGCGTAGTCGAGCAGGACGGTATTGCGACGGTACGTCGCCACCGCACCGGCCCTCACCGCCTCAACGGGCAACGGAGCTCCCTCGAGCGTGGTGTCGTTCACCGGGTAATCCAGCGTGGCCGGTACTGCGTCGGTGTTGAACGAAGGTTCGTTCGTGATCTCGCGATACGCGAGGTCGGACGAGGTTACGCCGGTATTCTGCTTCACGTCGCCCAAATCCGCTCCATACTCGAGAGCAGACTTAAACGACGGCTTCTCCGTGTACAGGTGCACGTCGAACGCCCAGACGTTGGTGATGGCCGCTTGCGTGGCGGGAACTTGATCGATGCCGTAGTTGGCCGGGTCCTTCGTCACTCGCGCCAAGCCGAACACCGTCTCATTCGCGATACCCGCCGGTACGCTCAGCAGCGCGCTCGTAAGCGCCGTGCCGAGCGGAGGATTCACCGCCTTGTCCGGCGGGAAGAACACGGTCTTATTCGCGGTACCCTGACTGCCTTCGAAGTAGAAGGCCGTCACGGTTATGCCGCCCTGCGTAGCAAAGCGATGGAACGTGAACGGATCCGCCAAGCTGGCCGTTTGGCCGCCGGCCGTCGCCCGCACGACGACTTCTTCGTTGGCGGCATTGGCGTCGGCAATCACGTACACCGGGATGATGACTACCAACTCGGTGTCCGTCTGCGTGGCCCCGTGCAATTCAGCAGGTACCGCGCCGAAGGTGATCGTCGCCGGCGCTTTGGCCGAGTTCAGGCCCGTGCCGATGACGTGCGCCACGACACCACCGATGACCCACGAGTCACGTACGGAGTTGCCGTTTACTTGGACGTCGGTTATGGACAGACCCGTGACATTGTACGTAAAGCCGCCAGCCAAGGTGCCCACGGCGCACGTCGTTACCGAGACGTCCACCGGGCCTTCGGGATGCGGCGGAGTGACGGCGGTAATCGGGGTGGCACTGTTGACCGTGAAGCTCGCTGCCGCCGTGCCGCCAAACGTCACCGCGGTCGCGCCCGTCAAGGCCGTGCCCGTGATCTCGACCTGGAGACCGCCATTCACCGAGCCGCTATTGGGATTGACCGCCGTTACCGTCGGCGGTATGCACACGCCTTCATAGGTGAACCCGGCCGTCAACGTGGCCGAGCCGCACGAGGTAGTTACCGTAACGTCTACGGCACCCGCGGCATGAGCCGGCGTCACCGCGGTCAACTCGATATCGCTGTTGACCACGATATTGGTGGCCACAACTCCGCCGAAGGTCACACTTACGGCCTTGGCCTCGCTGAAGCCGGTACCGGCGATGATTACCGCGGTACTACCGGCGGTAGGACCGACATTCGGGGTCACGCTAGTCACGGTCACCGGGATTTGGCACGGCAACGCGACATAGGAGTAACCAGAGCACAGGACGCCAAAGTTAGCCGGGTCTGCGGCTTCTTCAACTCGGATGTCCACGGTGGTGCTTGCGGTTCCCGCGGGAACCGTAACCGTTACTTGGTCTACACCATTGTTGCTTACGACCGTAGCTTCGTTCGCGCCGAAGAAGACTTGGAGCGGCTCGAGACCGGTCGTAATTGCCGTGCCGACCTCGAAGTAACCGTCCTGATCGTGCGCATCGGCCAACGCTACCGCGCCCGCCGTCGCCATGCTCAAGTTTTGAACGTCGAGCAGGGTGGTCTGGCCGGTCGTCCCGAGCACTTCCTCGAACAGCAACGTACCTAGGCTGAACTCAGAGCCGATGGTGCCGAGGGTCGTGGTTCCGCCCGCAATGACCATTTCGATGCGGCCGGAAGTGCCGGTCGTGATCGTGCCGGACTTGCCGCGCGCTTTCAACGCGGCGCTGTCGCGGAACGCCAGTTCGACCACGTCCGTATTTGGATCGTTCGGATCGCTGATAATTACACCGTCACCGTTCACGTCTTGGTCGTCAATGTCCACGTCTCCGTCACCATCGGTGTCGAAGTCGCGGATTCCAGGTTGTTTCGGACGCAGAATGGTGTCGTCATAGAGAATTGTAACGTCTATGCTGGCCGCAGCCGGACCTGCGTCCGTGCCACGGAACAGCGTCACTGGAATGTCAGCCGTCCCGCCTTGTGGCGCGGCGACTTGTCCGACCCGGAAGACGGTACCGGAGGTCTGCACGGCGGGAAGCTGAATCGTCGGCCAGCCGGTTCCGGCTACGACGACCTGATTGCCGCCGGTTGCAGGACCGCTGTTCGGCGTTGCCGAATCCACCGTGAACGTCGTACCCGGAGGCGGACATGCCAGGATGAATGTGAATCCGCCCGTCAAGGTAGCTTGACCGCACGCCGTCACCACGGTTACATCCACGATGCCCGCGGCGTGAGCCGGGGTTACGGCGGTAAGCGTGGTGTCGTTGGTTACCTGGACGTTGGTTGCGGCATCAGTGCCAAATAGCACCGATACGACCTTGGCGCCTTCCAGGAAGCCCGTGCCGGTAATGGTGACGGTAGCGCCGCCGTTTACCGTATCTTGGTTAGGATTCACGGCCGTAATCGTCGGCACCGGACACGGCGCTTGATACGTAAACCCAGCCACCAAAACATCCGAACCACAGGCCGTGTTCAACGTCACGTCCACCGCGCCCGCCGCGTGAGCCGGGGTCACCGCCGTCAAATTGGTGTCGTTGACAACGGTCACGTTGGTGGCGGCGTCCGTGCCGAAGAGCACCGATACCGCCTTGGCGCCTTCCAGGAAGCCCGTGCCGGTAATCGTCACCGACTCTCCACCGGCGGTCAGACCCGTGGCCGGGTCAACGGCCGCAATCGTCGGCACCGGACACGGCGCGACATACGTGAACCCGCCGGCCAGTACGTCTTGCCCGCATGCGCTAAGCACGGTTACATCTACCGCGACGGCGGCGTGGGCCGGGGTCACCGCCGTGATCGTGGTATCGTTCACCACCGTCACGTTCGTGGCCGCGTCCACGTCAAACAGCACCGCGACGGCCTTGGCGCCCTCCAGGAACCCGGTACCCGTAATGGTCACAGTGGTACCGCCCGCTGTCGAGCCCGTCACGGGATCTACGGCCGTGATGGTCGGAACAGGGCAGGCCGTGTACGTAAACGCGCCGGTCGCAGTCGTCGTACCGCAATCGGTCGTGACCGCCACGTCCACGGTCCCGGGCGCGTGCGCGGGCGTAGTGGCGGTAATGGTATTGTAGTCAATGTACGTGACCGCGATGGCCGCGATCGCATCAAACGTCACCGTGAGCACTTTCGCCGGAGTGAAGGCCTCACCCGTTATAGTTACCACGGTACCCCCGGTCTCCGGACCAGTATCGGGCACCAAGCCGGTAATCAGTGCAGCGTTACATGCCACGTACTCGAACGCATCCGCGAGCGAGCCGATGAAGTTGTTGGAAGTGGTCACGTCCAGCGCGACCAATCCGGCGGCATGCGCCGTGGTATCGCCCGTGAACTCGAGGTCGCTGGTCACGTTGACGTTCGCCACGGCCGAACCGCCCAACGAGGCCGTAATACCCGCCGTGTCAAACCCTGAACCGGCCACCGTGATGGCGTCGCCACCCAGGACCGTGCCGGAGTTCGGCGTCACGGAAGTTATGATCGGGCCGAAGTAGATCAGCCCGGCCGGCTCGGTATCGGTCTCGCCGGCTTTGGCGCCACCCAGGTTGGTCACGGTGACCGCGACCACAGCCGACGGCGCCGGGCTTACCAAGTCGTTGGCGCGCGGCGTATTAACGTGCAACCGGGTAATGTTCCCGGGCAAGCTTTCACGCGCGGCCGATTCGCTGACCACGATACCGTCAATGCTGATCTCGACATTCGCAGTCACCGAGAGATTCTCAACGTCAATCAGAATCTCGTTTCCGCCGATGGCGAAGTCCACCGCCGGGGTAGTCTCATCGGGGTTGCGAACCGCGGCAATGTTGAGCGCACCCGGGGTGCTGAACGGGGCAAACACCGATAATCCGGAGCTAAGTATTACAGCCATCTCGTTCAAAGCAACCAACGAGCCGCTGACCGGGGTCCAGACGCCGCCGCCGGTTGCGGACAGGCCGAGGTTGAATGCATCCACCACCGAGACATCCGACGGATAAGAGAAGAAAGAGGCACTCGCGCCCGCAGACACCACCAGCCCTTCCATGAGGATGGAAACGTTAGAATCCGCGTCGAAGCGCGAACTGGGCACTTCGGAGAAGGTGGCGCCGCCGTCGGAACTGATCAGGATGCTAATCTCAACGTAGCGTCCTTTTTCGACCAGCGGGCCGCAAACCAAGCCGTCGCAAGAGGTACCCAGATCCGGCAATCCCAACAACGCCGGATCGTCGGCCACACCCAGAACGAGCACCCCGATTTCTCCGGGCAGCACCAGCCCGGGAGTCACGATCACCGTCAAAATGCGGGTCGGATCGGCGGGGTCTTGTAACGTGATCGAATCGAGGCCGGCAGTGGAGATGGGTATGCCGCCGAACACTACGTCCTTAAGTATTTGGCCTTGCCCAGCGCTCTTTACGCCCGTTTTCAATCCAACCATCGCGATTTGGGCGTGCGTGCTGGCAAAGTCCGGCGCGACTTGGAAGCCATTCGCCAAGTTCGCGTCGGCGTCGTCACTGGCCGCCAATTCAGGGAATGTGGAGACATAGGCGGTGTAAACGTCTCCGGTTACTGAGAATTGCGTCAGCACGTTGGGGAACGGGCCGTATTCAGAAGGCAGTTGGTCAATTGCCACGCGCGCCGATTGCACGTATTGGTTGTCGCTCGTTTTCATTGAATCCACGCCATAGTAAACAAAATTACAGGCGTTCACGGCCTTGGCCGAGCAATTCAAGAGGTCAAATGCCTGGGCGGCAACCGTCAGCGCGTAGGGCGGCTCGCTGGCCGTGCCGAGTTCGGTCTCGACGCCGGACGCGATACCGTTTACAACCGTATCCACGTAGTAAGCGATCGCCTCACCGAAATTCCCGGCAGTCGTTAGCGTAAACGGCAGGAATTCCTGGCTAAAACTGGTCGCAATGTAGATGTTGTAGACCGTAGCAGACTGGAGAATCGCCTTCGCGCCGACATCAGTTTCGTCGCCGGCCGGGTCGTAGATGATCAAGTTCACGACATCCACTTGTCCGTCGGCGGTCGTCAAATAAAGACCCGCCTCGCCGGGTACGAGCGCTCGCACCGTAGCGACGAAGTCACCGGGCTTCACGCTCAGCGCTGCGGAGCCATCGCTCTCGAATGACCAGTCGGCTTCGCCGGCCGGGATGAGATGCGTGGCCACCCCGTCGGTGAGACTGATCGCCGTGAATCCCTGTTCCGTGCCGACTGGAATCGCCAGTCGATCACCAATGGGGGTGGAACCGTTGGCGCTAATCGCGACGCCGGAAGCGCCAGCCGATGCGATCGCGCTGTTGGCGGGGTTTTCCATTTGCGACGGCAGCACTCCGAGCGCAAATGAGAGCATCATCATCACACTAACGATAGATGCCAGAACCAGCTTCTTACTGTTCCCCATGCTGCGTTTCTCCCTTATGTTCCGTCCGCGGCGGATAAGGTCACGCGATTACGCACCACTCGCGTCGCGGACTACAATACCCAAAGCACACAACACAACTTCGGCGGCGATTGATCCCAACACCGCCAGTCGTCCCCGTGTTCCCCTGCGGGTCAACGCGACTGTCGAAGCCTAGCGCGACTGTTCCACTTCCGACCGTTGGGGACTACTCCTTGTGGCCAGACAGAAACAGCGAACGCATTATAATTGCCGAACCTTCCCATGTCAACCATTTTTTTGCAAGCCCTTGTCCCCCAAGCACCAAGTCCAACCCTTTGCCACACCCATACGAGCCGTGCTAAAATGACGCCACTGCCATGATATCCGTCTCTTGCCCACAATGCGGTCTCAACATCTTGGTGCCACCTACCGTACAAGGGAGGATGGGGATTTGTTTCGGGTGCGGCGAGCGGCTGCAGGTCCCCTCCATTTCTAACCTGCTGCAAGACGGCGATTTGCGTTTCAATCGAGGCGACCGAATATCCGACCGCTACGTCATTGAAGAACAGATTGGCCAAGGCGGAATGGGGGTCGTGTATCAGGCTACCGACACCCTAATGACCGAGGCCGTGGCCCTGAAATTCATGAACCCGCGGCTGTTGCGCACCCAGAAGGGCCAACGCCTTTTTATTCAGGAAGCGCAGATCGCCCGGCGGCTCCGTCATGAAAATATTGTGGCCGTACACGACGTCACCAGCACCCCGGACGGGATTCTCTACCTTTCGATGGAATTCCTGAAAGGTCAGTCGCTCCGTTCCTACCTTCGGCGGCAGCGCAAGGACCGGAAATACGTGGACATTCGCTTGGTAGTTACGCTGATTTCGCAGGTTCTGGCCGCCCTCGAATACGCCCATCGCACCGTCGTGCACCGCGATATCAAGCCCGAAAACGTCATGCTGATGCCCGGCGAACGCGTCAAAGTGCTGGATTTCGGCCTGGCCAAAGTGCTCGACGAAGAAGTCTCCGATACTCCCAACGGCAACCGGCAGGGCGCCCGCGTGGTCGGAACCCTCGCCTACGCCGCGCCCGAACAACACTACCATCGCGGCATTGACCTGCGAACCGACATTTTTACGGTGGGTCTCATGTTCCGCGAACTCCTGACTTTGCGTACGCCCATGGATGAGCCGGCCGAAGTCGTGGACGTGCGCAGCGACGTCTCGCCATCACTGCTGGCGGTGCTCGAGAAGGCGTTGCGGGCCGAGAAAGAAAATCGCTGGCAATCGGCCGGCGAGTTCCGCCACCAACTTCTGCACGCCTTCGATGAATCGTACCGGCAGTATGCCGTGCATCACGTGCATGTGGATTCTGCCACGAAGGTCTCGACCGAAGGCATGGTCTATCTCGAAGGCGGAAGCTTCCTCATCGGGAGCAACGAGTCCCCGGAAGAGGCCCCGGAATTCGAAGCCCAAGTCGAACCATTCTACATGGACGTGTCCCCGGTAACGACCGAACAGTACGCCGTGTTCCTCGAAGCCACCGACCATCCCGAACCCAAGTTCTGGCGACACGCGCAATTCAACGGCCCGCACCAGCCGGTCGTGGGTGTCACGTGGGCCGACGCCAACGCATACGCCCAATGGGCCGGAAAGCGTCTTCCCTCTGAAATCGAATGGGAGTATGCCGCACGGGGCAAAGCCAATCGAAAGTACCCTTGGGGCAACCAGGAACCCGACTCCACCCGCTCGAATTTTGGCGACTTCCTCAATATGCCGTCCATTGTCACCATGCACGAAGACGGGGCCACCCCGGAAGGCCTTTTCGACTTGGCCGGAAATGTCTATGAATGGACGCTCGACTACTTCCTGCCCTACGACTTGGTCCGACAGGGCAATCCCGGCGCCACGACCTCGCCCCGTCGCGTCGTCCGTGGCGGCTCCTGGCATTCCACCAAAGACGAACTCCGGTGCACCCACCGCAAAGGTCTGTTCCCGGAAGCCCAACTGACCACCGTGGGGTTCCGTTGCGTGCTTGCGGTCCAGCCGCCTTCAACAGTTTGACTCCTACCTCTCGTCTTCTTATACTGCCGCTTAACTGTGGCCCGCCGTTTCGGTGTTCGTTGCCGGTTGTCGGCGGAACCCAACGGATTCGTTTTGCCGAATGGAGACACTCACCGAAAATCAATTCAAGAAGACCCGGGCGTCGTTTCGACGCGGCTGGTACTTGAATATTGCTCTCGTGACGTTCTTCCTGCTCCTGGGCTCATACTTCTTCGCCGAGTATCGGGCCGGCGAACCGGAGGCCGCGATGGCCAACCTCGCATTCTCGATGGCCACGGCGATTATCGCCTCGGTGCTGCTGATGGGCGCCGGAATTTCGCGATGTCAGGCGCGGCTCGAAGGACAGCATCTGGAACTGAAAATTGCGCTCGAAGAAGTTTCCGAGCAATTGGACGCATTGCAGAACCGAGTTAGTGAATTGAAAGGATAAGAGCCGGTACTGGAATCGGTTCGCTCGCGTATAAGAAATAAGGTATTTAGAGAAAGGCTTCTTTTCCCGAAGACGGAATCGAAGGGGGTGGTTAATCCCACGGCTCGCCAAGTGTAGGTAACGTCATTATAGACGTACCGCCCCGGGTGGCACGGCCAAACTGGTTTGGCGGTGCTTCCAAGGATCGCCAAGCGTAGGTAAGTTTATGTTAGACGGCCATGTATTAGTCTTGAATCGTTCCTGGGTGGCGGTTCATATCACGCCCGTTCGGCGCGCTATGAACCTCCTCTACCTGGGGCTTGCGCGCGCCGTCCACCCCACCGACTTTTCGCTGTACGACTTTGACGCGTGGTGCGGCTTTTCCATGAGCACCGACGGTGGAAGCTACGTGCAAACTCCCACCATGCGCATCCGTGTTCCCGAAGTGATTCTGCTCCGCGTTTTCAACGGTTTCGTGCGCCACGAAGTGCGGTTTTCCCGCCATAGCATCTTCGAACGCGACCGAAACACCTGCCAATACTGCGGCAAACGCTTCCCCCGAACGCAATTGACCGTGGACCACATTATCCCCCAGTCGCGGGGGGGTGGGCACACCTGGGACAATTTGGTCCTGGCGTGCCTCTCCTGCAACGTTGGGAAAGCGGACCGCACACCGGACGAAGCGGGCATGCCCTTGCTCAAGCGACCCGCACGCCCCGGCTGGCTGCCGCATTTCTGCTCGCGGGTACCGGACGGTCAGTTAGCCGTGTGGCAAAAGTTCGTGGATACGACCCACTGGCATCTGACGCTGCACGAATGATTCATGGCGCCCCGCGAATTCGCCGCGGTCGTGCTGCCGCGACCCATTGACCATTCGCTGACGTACCGGGTTCCGGCCTCGCTATTCTCACGCGTAGCCGTGGGCATGCGCGCGCTGGTTCCGCTCGGCAAACGCGTCGAGACCGGCTACGTGATCGGACTCTCGGACCATGCCGAAGTCAGCCCGGTCAAATCGCTCCTGGACCTTCCCGATGACCAACCAATCTTTTCGCCCGTCATCCTCGAACTGTGTCGGTGGATTTCGGAATACTACTGTTGCGCGTGGGGCGAGGCCCTGCACTGCGCCGTGCCCCCCGGCGTCCATACTCAGACCAAGCTGCGCTACACACTGATACCGGAACAGCTCGGACCGGGACGCTTCAGCGAACGGCAGCGTAAGGTGATCGCGGAACTGTACAAACGGGGCGCGCTTTCGGAAGGACAACTCGCCAAGGCCATCGGACCGGTGGCCTTGAGCAATACGCTGCGCGCCCTGATTAATCGCGGCATCCTACACGCGGAACCGCTCGCGACTTCCGGCGTGTCCGCGAAGACCGAGACATACGTCCGGCTCGTCGAAGAGAAAGTGCCGCCGGTCTCGGAGCTCGAGGCCTTGCAGCGGCGCGCCCCAAAGCAAGCGGCCGTCTACCTGGATTTATTGCATGCCGTACCCGAACGTCCCGCCTCCGCGCTTTGTGAGAAGCACCAAGCGCCTATGACGATTCTGCGCGCGCTCGAAACGAGGGGGCTAGTCACGTGTTTCGCCCACGAGATTTACCGAAGACCGGACGCACACGCGGGTCACGCCTCGGCCGAAAAGTTAGTCCTCAACCAAGAGCAACAGTCGGCTCACAACGCCGTCACGCAAACCCTCACGCAACAACGTTTCCAAACTTTTCTGTTGAAAGGGATCACCGGTTCGGGCAAAACGGAAGTATACCTCCAAGCCATCGAACACGCGCTGGCCCTGGGTCGAAACGCAATCATCCTCGTGCCCGAGATTTCTCTTACGCCCCAGACCGTCGCGCGCTTTCAAGCGCGCTTTCAGAATGCCATCGCCGTGTTGCACAGCGGGCTGAGCGCGGGCGAGCGCTACGACGAGTGGCGTCAAGCTCATCGCGGACAGGTCCGCATCGTGGTCGGAGCGCGTTCCGCCGTATTCGCGCCGTTGTCCAATGTGGGCATCATCGTCGTGGATGAGGAACACGACACCTCGTACAAGCAGGCGGAAACACCGCGCTACCACGCCCGCGACGTAGCCATCATGCGCGCCAAACTCTGCAACGCCGTATGTATACTGGGATCGGCAACGCCATCCATCGAATCGTCTTACAACACCGAGACCGGGAAGTCAGTCCGCCTGGAACTGCGTCGCCGGGCCACCGAGGCGCGGCTTCCGGAAGTCTGCATCGTGGACATGCGGAAAGAGACCGCCGAAGTCGGCGCGCCGATTTTACTCTCGCGCCAATTGGAACAGGAGATGCAGTGGCGCGTTCAGGCCGGCGAACAGGTCATCCTGCTGCTTAACCGCCGCGGCTACGCGCCCTTCGTGCTCTGCCCGCAGTGCGGCTGGGTGGCGACTTGCCGCGACTGCCAGGTGTCGCTCACCTATCACGCCACCGGCGCGTACTTGAACTGCCACTACTGCAACGCGCGGCGCGAAGTGCCCCAACTCTGCGACGAATGCCACTTCAACCCGCTGCTGTTCATGGGCGCGGGCACGCAGAAAATCGAAGACATCTTGCAACGGACGTTTCTACATTCGCGTATCGAACGCATGGACGCCGACACCACCTCCGGCAAGGGCGGCCACGCCAAGATTCTGCGGCGCTTTGCGGCCCAGGAAATTGATATTCTTGTCGGCACACAGATGATCGCCAAAGGCCACGATTTTCCCGCCGTCACGTTGGTCGGCGTGATTGACGCCGATATCGGCTTGGCCTTCCCCGACTTCCGCGCCGCCGAAACCACTTTTCAATTGCTGACGCAGGCCGCGGGGCGCGCCGGTCGCGGCGATCGCGCCGGTAAAGTTGTGCTCCAGACGTTTCGTCCCCAGCATTACGCCATCGCCCACGTCGTGGGACAC
>JACQVH010000237.1 GCA_016209895.1 Candidatus Hydrogenedentota bacterium
CCTGCGCTTCGGGAGTGATATGGCCGACTACGAAACCGTGGCTGCCCCCCGAGAAACGACCGTCGGTAATCAGCGCCACGTCCTAGCCCAAGCCCTTGCCCAAGACCGCCGAAGTTGGGGCCAGCATCTCGCGCATGCCGGGACCGCCTTTCGGGCCTTCAAAGCGGATGACGATGACGTCGCCTTTCTTGACCGTGCCATCCAGAATGCGCTGCAGCGCGAGTTCTTCGGAATTGAATACGCGGGCCTTTCCGGAAAAGCGCGTGCCTTCCTTGCCGCTGATCTTGGCCACCGCGCCGGCCGGCGCCAGGTTGCCGCGAAGAATGACGATGTGTCCATCTTTCTTGAGAGGATCGCTCAAGGGGTGGACCACTTGCTGACCCTGAGGATAAGGCGCCACCGAGGCCAGGTTTTCTTTCACCGTTTTGCCGGTGACCGTTAGACACTCGCCGTTAAGCAATCCGGCATCGAGCAGCGTCTTCATCAGCGGCGGGAGACCGCCTATCTTCACCAAGTGCGCCATAACAAAACGTCCACTCGGCTTTAAGTCTGCCAACACTGGAGTGCGTTTGCCAATTCGAGTGAAATCGTCCAGTGTGAGTTTGACGCCCATGGTATAGGCCATCGCCAGGAGATGGAGCACGGCATTGGTCGAGCCGCCCAAGGCCGTGACCACCGCGAATGCGTTTTCAAACGCGGGGCGGGTCATAATGTCGCCGGGGCGAATGCCGGCCTTGATCAATTCCAGCACGGCCGCGCCCGCGTTCCGGCAATCCTGCGCTTTTTCCTCCGAGACGGCGGCCTGGGCGGAACTGTTCGGCAGGCTCATGCCGAGGGCTTCAATTGCTGACGCCATCGTATTGGCGGTGTACATGCCGCCGCACGAACCCGGACCGGGTATCGAACAACTTTCGATTTCGTGCAATTGCTCGTCGTTGATTTCGCCCTTGGCATACTGTCCGACCGCCTCGAACACCGAAACAATGTCAACGTCACGCCCCTCGTAGCAACCGGGAAGGATGGTGCCGCCGTAAACGAACACGGAAGGACGATTCAGCCGCGCCATGGCCATCACGCAACCCGGCATGTTCTTGTCACAGCCGCCAATCGCCACCAGACCGTCAAATGCCTCGCAACCGGCGACGGTTTCGACCGAATCGGCGATCACCTCGCGCGAGACCAACGAGTATTTCATGCCTTCCGTGCCCATCGAAATCCCGTCGGAAACGGTAATGGTCCCGAAGATGACAGCTTTGCCGCCCGCGGCATCCACCCCCTCGGCGGCTTTCCGGGCCAGCGCGTCAATGTGCATGTTGCACGGCGTGACCATGCCCCAGGTGGAAACTACTCCGACCTGGCATTTCTGCATGTCCGCATCGGTGAACCCGACCGCGTGCAGCATCGCCCGGCTCGGCGCGCGCTCCACGCCTTCCGTCACCTGCCGAGAATATTCACGATACGCCGAAACCCGAGACTTTCCACGACCATTACCTTTAGTTGCCATGCTTACACTCCCTTAGAAGCTGCTGTGTTAAGGAAAGGACCGCACTGAAAAGCGGCATTATAAACTCCCAACAGTACCAAAATAAACGTGTCAGGTTTCCGCGGGTCCGCTTGCCGACTCTAGGTGTTCGCGCGAAGGTCAAACACGGCCGGCTTGCCATAGGGCACATAATCCATCAATCCACTCGACCATGGCAGCCCGGGCTTGTTTAGGATCATTCAAGGATTGCTCCCGGTGAGCCACGTACGTATTTCGAAAGTCATTTATGGTCGCGACCAGATCAAGAAGGCCTCGCGCTCCCTTGAATCGGAACTCACTTCGAACCGCCTCGAAGACCCCGGTCAGTTTGGAGTTGTCGTTTAGGGCGTAGTGCAGACAACTGCGCAGAAGACCCAAGGGCGAAACACCGCTTCCGTACACAAGCGTCTTTCTAAGGTTTCGCGCTGTTTCTCGATAGTGGCGATGCATTCGTTCATCCACATCGCGCAAGTATGGGTCAAACCAAACCGTTTGTTCCGCAGGGCTGTCGGGAACTTGCAGACCGAGCCGTTTGAGAAGCAATGCCTTCGCCGCTTCGTCTATTACGCCGAGGAGCGCCGTAAATACCGGTGCGTAGTTCACCCCCGTCTTCTTTCCAAAGAACTGATATAGCATGGAGGCCTCGTCCACCGCCTTGCGGAAGCGCTCAGGCAAGCCTGCCAACTTTTCCGGGTCCGTCAGGTCGGCCACAGCTTGGACTTCATCCACGCGACCTTCGATCAATCCAATACCCGACACGGCGAATAATGGCAATTCGTCTTGATACGCTTCCTGATTCAGCAGATCCTGTAGCGACGGCGCACACATGCGTGACAACTCGACAAATGTGGTGCCCCGGAATCGTTGGAATACACTCTCGGGAAGAAAGACGTACTCCCATTTCGCTCTGTTGGTCGAAGCAGACTTGCACCACTCGACCGCCGCCCGCGCTTTCGTAGGCACATCCTTGTCCACCATTCCCTTCGTCTCGAGAAGAAAGTGTCCGGTAGCAGTCTGTACAAAGAAGTCTGGCGTGTAAAATGCGAGCCGTCGTCCATCGGCAAGATAATCAATTCTCAGTGCTTGTGGACCTGCGTTCTTTGCGAACGCGGCTACGTCGGACGATTTGCCCAGGAATTCCACCAAGGCTTGTTCCAAGGATCGGTTACACGGTACTAGATTAAACAGGGTGCGCGCCGATGCCACGACCGGTCGCCGCTCGCTCGCGGTGACCTGAAACGGCCGCCACGACCTTACGTTCACGGACGGCGCTTCCGCGGCCCGGATTTGCTGCCGGACCGTCTTTTCCCGAACGAGCGGGACAAATACGGCGCGCACATGCTCCCGGACGTCGCTATCGGACAAACGCGCGACCAACCCCGGATCGAAGATGGAACGGCTCGGGCCAAAAAGAATCTGTTCAAGAAAAATCTGCAGCAAAGGTCCCAGCACTTGGTGCGTGTTTTTGACTTTGCAGATGTACTCCAACTCTTGTACGTAGAAAGTGATAGCCCCGACCCCTGATTCCAGGAGCGGCAGCCGCACCTTCATATGTTCCACGACTTCGCCAGTAATAAGGTGGCGGCCTTCGTAAGGTATCTCGTCGGGACCACGCCGGCCAATCGGCAACGGTTGGTAGGGTTTGAATTTATCACGGACCTCTTCTTCGCGGATGGACGTGAGCGTCGGCAAAGTTTGATATCCCGCCGAGAGCCGAGGAATAACAATATCCAGTTTAGCGGCATCCTTCCGAGGATCTGGGAAGACGGAAACTGTGGTTGCGGGGACCTTGTCCACATCCACGGTCTCGATGAGAAGCCCTTCTTGCGATAATTCCTCCCGCGCCAGCCGCGCAAATGCCTCGTGTTCGACCACTACCACGATTTCGTTGGCCTGAGTTTGCCCGGGCGGGTTCATACGGCGCAGGCCGCGCCCTAATGTCTGTTCGGGAAGGATGTTCGCCTTCGAGGTGTAAGGCCGTAGTGGTACGATGGTCGTCACATTGCGCACGTCCCAGCCTTCGCGCAGCATTAGCACCGAGACGATGCAGAAGTATGGACTACTGCCCGAGTCCAACTCTCGGCTCAGCTTCCGCAACGCCTTCAAGTCCTCGTCGCTGATCTCCTTTTCGTTTTCCACGAAAACCAGCCGAGCCTGCGGGCCTTTGCCGATTTTCTTGAGCTTACCCTTGAGGTTCGTATGAAGATTGATTGTGCGCCCGTTCAGTTCTTTGAAGACCTCGTCGCCGTTAAGCCGTCCGGCTATCTGGTCTGCCGCTTCCGTGTCTTCGCACATCACGAACAGGAGCGGCTTTCTACCGCTCTTCTCCCACTCTTCCTTACTCTTAAGCCATCGTTCGTAACCGAGCCGGAGATGAGTTTCGTATCTCCATGCTGCATTCTGGGTCGCTTGCTCCACAAGATTGCCGGCTTGGCCGATAATGGGCGTTTTAATGATTCCCGCGTCCACCGCCTCGCCAAGGGGCGTATCACAGATGATGTGTTTGAAGTAATTGGCCTTGTTGTCTTTCGGTGTCGCCGAGAAATCGAGTTGGGCGACGAGGCCGTCGCCGCCGCGCTTAAGGCTGGTCTCGTGGAGCCAGGTAATGGCCTCATTCCACGCCGAATCCGGGTCCCAAACATGGTGGGCTTCATCGTTCATCAACAACAGGCGGGGATGGCTTGTGACGCGATCCCTGAGTTCGGCTCCAGTATCGAGGGCCTTCGCTTTCGACACCGCCGGTCCCATCCACGCATAGGTTTCCCCGCCCGAGATCCTCCGCTTTGTATTGTCGAAAAGCCGGTGGATGTTTGTCAGGTAGAGCACGCCGCCGGTTGCCGCCCCGCTGGCTTCGTCCTGCAATACCACACTCAAGTTCCAGTCCCCGCGCCATTCCACGGGAACGAGCGGGTCGCGGTCAAAGATGTCCGGCCCGCCGCCTTCGGGTTTGAAGTCCTCCTTGAGGCGTTCGAAGACCGTTAGGTTAGGAGCAATCGCGAGGAAATGCCGCGCCATCGGACTCTCACTCTCTCGCAATTGATGGAAATAGCTCCAGACGATGGCCAAGCTCATGACCTTGGTCTTGCCCGAACCCGTGGCCATCTTGAAAGCAAAGCGGCTCCAGGCATCCTCTTCGTCGGTGATACCCAGCGCCGCGGTTTCGGCGTAGACCCCACCGAACGCCGCGACCACTTGTGACAGTCGGTCGAGCTGCCGAACTTCCTTCAGATAGATGAGCGTTTCAATGGCCTCACGCTGACAGAACCAATAGCGAAACTCTCCCGGTCCACCGAACTCGCGTCGGTCATGCGTCCGACCGAACCAGTGATTTAACAGGTACCGAGTCGTTTCACTCGCGCCGAAGTAGAAATTCTCCCGCCACTGCTTCACTTCCGCGCGCAGATTTTGGGCGATAGCGATGGACGAAGGGCGGCGGCCTTTACGCGCCTCGGCCGGCCCCTCTTTCTCGGCGCGGACACGGTGGCGGTTTGGCTCTTCCCAGGCCTCGAAGAGCGGCTCGAGAGCGGAAGCGTTGATAGTGAGGTCTTCAGCCATCTGCCTTCTCCTCTGACCGGGCCGGCGTGGAAGGTCGGGTCGGCCCTGCCATGCACCGCAGTATTTCATCCGCGATATATAGCCGGTTCCTTTTGCGGCCGGTAAATTCTCGCACCAGGCCGTGCTTGACCCAGAATTGTACCCCTTTGTTTGCGGAAGGGAAATTGACGGCTTTTTTCCTGCAGAATCGCGTCACCGAGAAAACGGGATTGGCCATAAGCTCGTCCAGTATGATGGCTGCCGTCTGCGGTGGCCTTCTCGCCTGGCTCAAGGTCTCTCGCTGGCTTTCATACAGTCTTAAGATGGCCTGTGTGTCGGTCAGCGCCGCGCGGGCTTGCTGACGCACACCACGCAGGAAATACTCGATCCAGTCCCGCCAAGCTCCCCGTTGGCTAACGGCCAACAACAGACGGTAATAGTCGTCTCGAGTCTCGTCGAAGAAGCCCGACAGATAAAGTAACGGTTGAGACAAACAGCCCCGAGAGCAAAGAAAGAGAGTAATCAGCAGTCGCCCGATCCGTCCATTCCCGTCGAGAAACGGATGGATCGCTTCAAACTGGTAGTGCTGCAACGCACATTTTACCAGCACCGGTTCCGGCGATTCGACATGCAAGTAGTTCTCCCATGCGCCGAGCGCGCTCGGCAGTTCCTCGGGCGGTGGCGGAACAAAAGTCGCTTCCTCAAACCTTGCACCGGGCCGACCAATCCAGTTCTGACTGCGGCGGTATTCACCGGGGGTCTTAGAAGTCTCTCCACCGCGGACTCTCCCCAACAGAATTCCGTGCAGTTCGCAGATCAACCGACTACTAATCGGTAGTTGGGCCATTCTGTCCAAGCCTGTTTCTAACGCCCGCACGTAATTCGCTACCTCGCGCACGTCAGGACGCGTCGGCTCCGTTTCCGGTTGCGCCTCGAACAGTGCCAACTCTTCCATTTCGGTAATGGTATTCTCGATGCGGGAACTGAGGATGGCTTCACGGCGCAGGTACGGACGGATGAGAAGGTGTGGATTGGGGAGTAATTGCCCCGCTCCGGATAGCTCGGCCATCGCCCGATCCGCTTCCGATATCAGACCTGCTAAATCCCAATCAAGGTCCAATTTCGGGGGCAAGGGCGTGGGAATAAAGGCCCAATAGCCGCCGAGTGTCTGGCGACACATACCAGCCGAGTTTGAACTGAAATCCTCTGGATTCAATTTAGGTTAATCTCAGTGTTATCTTTTTACTCTGTATTGACACTTGTCCAGATGTGGCTCCCTTGAATAAGATACAACCTTATTCAAGGGAGCCACATCTGCGCATCTTATTATTAAATTGAATCGCGTTTCACTTTAATAATGGGACCTCGTATTAAACCCAATGCTCATTCTTCGGAATGAGGCCCTACGCCGTCAGGTCCACGCTGATGCTGGTGTCGCAGCCGAAGACGTCTACCACCTTTACGCAGATCGTGTGCTTGCCGGGCGTCTGGTAGACGTGTCCGGCATCGCTGACCGTTTTCAATGAGCGGTCTTTCCGGGTGCGGTAGTCTTGCCAGTCGTGGTGGAAAGGTTGCCCCGGCTGCCAATCGAAGTCCACCGCCCAGAAATCTATGAAGTCAAAGCCGCTGCGGATGGCCCGTTCTTTCAGCGCCTCGAGTTCCTTGCCCGGCACTTCGGCGAGCGACGGCAGGAACTTTGTAAGTTTCACGTCTACCAGAGTACTGCCCTTCTCTCGACGCGTCACGGCCTCCGCCTCGAGGACGGCCATCTCGAGGAATGGCGGTGGGTTCTTGCGGTTCTTCTCCATGATCTCGCGCGGGATGGGAATTAGTTTTATCTTTACCCCGAGCTCAGCTTCGAGTGCCAGAGTGACGTGCCGCAATTCCATCTCGAATTCCCAGGCCAAGCAGTACAACTCGCGCCCGCCGGCCTGGGCGGCAGCCTCCGCCACGGCGCGGGCTTCGCTGCGGGTGAAGACCGAGTCAATCCCATCCACGTGGCAGAACGCGCCGGACTTCCGGCCGTGAAGCAGCGGGGACGGGGCCGCCGAGAGGACCTCCGCTTTGAAGAACTCAAGCACCACGCGCCGGTGCTCCTCTTCGGCCCCTTTAAGCCGGTCTCTCTGCCACCACTGGCGCTCGTAGCGGCCGAGGTTATAGACATCGAAGGCGCGGTAGGGCTTACCTTCCTCGTGGAGTGTGCGTTGCAGATCAATCAGCCGCTTCCGGGTAGTGTGAATGGCGAACCGGCCCAGATCGCACATGATCCACCGCCGGCCCAACCGCTCCGCCACCGCACCCGTCGTCCCGCTCCCACAGAAAAAGTCCGCCACGAGGTCGCCTTCGTTGGACGCGCCGCCTACAATTCTCTCTAACAGCGCGTCAGGCTTTTGGGTGATATAGCCCGTGTTGAAATCTGGTTTGGGCTGATAAGACGGCATATCAAGCCATGTATCTGCGGCTAGGGTTCCTTGGTCCGGATTGTCAATGTAGGTTACCGTGTGAGCTTTTCGCGCCTTTTCGTCGGATGTTGCCTTGCGACTCATCCGCCGACGAGTATAAAACCAGCGCCCTTGCTCGTCTTGCTGCATTGAGTTGCGGACGTATTCACTGAAGGGAACCCTTATCTCTTCTGCCTTCGAGTTGATTCTGAATCGTTCGGTCTTTGAAAACCAAAGAATCGTTTCATGGGCCTTTGGGAGGCGCGCCCCGTGGGAGCCACCCATGATCTGATGTACCCATATGATCTCGTTGACCTGCATGTCTGTTCCAAAGACTTCCTGAAGAAGGCACTTAAGATTTCCGACAACTCTCCAGTCACAGTGCACGTAAATGCTTCCCCTCTCACTCAGCAGGTCTTTCATCAGCGTGAGTCGCTCGAACATCATGTGGAGGTAGGAGTCGGTGCCTCTGCCCCACATGTCGCGGTAGGCGACCATTTCGAGGGTGGACTGGTCTTTGGCCACGGTCTCCTTCTCGTCGCCGAGGGGCACGTCCATAGTGAAGTCGGCGCCGACGTCGAAGGGCGGGTCAATGTAGATGAGGTCAATCTTGCCTTTGAAGTCCTTGAGCAGGCTGGCCATGACCAGCTTGTTGTCGCCCCAGATCAGCCGGTTGCGGAAGTCGTCCGCTTTCTTGCATTCGCGTTCGAAGAGTTCGAGGTTGCCGGTCGCGGCGGCGCGCTGGCGCGGTTCATCCACCGTTTCGATGCGCTGCATGGGCATGGCCAAGGCGGCCACGTCCACTTCGCGGCGGCGTCCGAACTCATCGTACTTGCCTTCCCACACTAACTCGGTCCGCATTTGGGAGAGGGGATGCGGGTTGGTTGGGCCCCAAACAAAATCCTTCGCCATATCGTGTCTACCCCGGACGCTTTAGCAACTTATCCCATGGAACGAGCATACCATGTAATTCGCTTCTCCGGTAAATCGGTTTGAGCTCTCTAGAAAGTAATTTCCGAACAAGGATTAGCTAATGTTTTCTGCGTTGCTTAGTAATTAGCAACAACGAACCCACAAGGCCCCAGGTGAGTGCGCTGACGACGCCACCCAGGTACAGGTCCCAGGGCCGATACCAGATGCGTATTTCGTGGGCGCCGGCTGCGACGGGGATGCCGACGAGGCAGTGGTTGACGCGGCGGACTTCGATGGGCTTTCCGTGGTCGGTGGCGCGCCAGTCCGGATGCCAACTTTGCGAGATGACGACGACTCCGCGGTCAGCGGTCGAGAACCGTAGCGTGATGTCGCTGAACGAGTGTCGTTCGATGGGAAGCTCTTGATAGGCCGCGGTTCCATCAAAGGGACGGTCTTCGACCAGGCACACTTCACGCGGGTTTGCCGAGCAGATTGCATCCAGGACGGACGGTCCGGGCGCGGGTGTCACGGCCCGCGCTACCAAGCAAGCTCGAGGCAGGGCATTGTCGCGACGGTAAACATATCGGGGCAGTATGACACCGTCCGCGTTTACCCAAAGGACCAGCGTGCAGTCCGGCGCATCCAATTTTTTCATCGTAACCAGGTAGCGAGCATTGAGCACATCGAGGATCGTAGGGCAGACCACGTCTTGAACAGTCCGAATCTTCAGCACTCCGCCGAGGTCGCGCTGTCTTTCAAGCCAGATTCGCTCGAACAATTCCAGATACCGCGTGGAAATACCGGGATGGGTGCCGGTGACGAGTTCCAGACCGTGACGTTCGGCGACGTGTTGGGAGGTAAGTGAGGTCAGGTCCAGGACCCGGAATTCTTCGGAGACTCGCCGTTCTGCGAGAAATCGAGCGATCGGATCGGTGCGGAACGGTCGGTGGGGTTCGAGGGTGAGAATCAACGGCTGCCACAGCATGTACAGGTCCCCGATCAGCAGAGCAAGCAGTACGCGACGAAATCCATGAAAGGAGATTCTCTGCCGTACCCAGAGAAAAGCGGCCAAGGTGGCGGCTATCAAGATGAATACCGGAATCCATGGCCGGTTCGATCCGAGAAAGACCGTATCGCTGACGGCCAAAACGACCGTCACGGCGAAAGACCATAGCAGCAGATATCCGGTCAGGAACTTTGGGGGTTGGGAATCCTGCTTTTGTGACAGCCAACGGCCAACCAGCATGGCTAACGCGAACGTCGCGTAAAAAAGTAGTCGGCCCGGACAGCGGAAAAGACCGAAGCCAGGCACCAGCGAATGGGCGAGCCAATACACGGGCGAGTACTTGCCGAAAGCCAACAAGAACGCCGTCCCGCCCAAGGCCAACCATATCCCAACTCCCTTGGTCCGCCGGAAGGAGAGGGCTGCGATTGGGCCCAAGACGACGGCCATGATTCCTGGATATGCCGCCGTCTCCCAGAAAAATCCCTGGTTCCAATTATGTATATTGAGTTCCGGCAGATCCCAGAAGGGCCAGACCATGCGGATCAGATCGCGCGGGCTGACACTGGAACTAGTCGCGAAATCATAGTCGGCGAATTGGACGCGCGCGCTCAGTAACAGTGTTTGCCGGACAATGGGCAGCCACCAAGCCATCGAACCCACGGCGAATAGCGCCAAGCTCAAGGAAAAAAGAGAGGCAGGCCGGAGCACAGCGAGTATTCTTTTGGTTCTCAGTTCGTGCAGCGATCGTAAACCGAGGTAACCGAGGGTAAATAGGAGGTTGTAGTACGTCATCTGCACATGGCCGATGAACGCAACCAGCGTTATTGTGAATGCCACCAAGCACACGGAACCAAACGTTTTGTCCTGGCACAGCTTCTCGGTGACGAGGAGCATCCACGGCAGTTGGAGCGCCGAGGAAAGAAGTAGTACGTGTCCAGCGAATAGATGGGCCGCCGTCTTCCAACTCATGGCAAAGATTACGGAGCTGAAACAAGCGGCACATGCGTCCAGACCACTACGCCGCGCAAATAAGAAGGTACCCCACGCTGACAGAGTGACGGCCAGCCACAGGTAGTATCCAAAAGGCACCGGCGACGGCGTCAACCAGAAGACGAACTGGAACGGGTTGAACAGGGCTTGCATCTGGTCGCCCACCGTCGAAGCTCCGCAGAAGATAGTCGGGTCCCACAGCGGGAAGCGTCCCCATTCCGAGAAACTCCGCCATTGGATGTGGGCGTTTGCGCTGTGCGCCGCGACGACGTCATAGCCCCACAGCAATTGCGTAGGGTGGAGAAAAAGTTTATGGAAAAACAGAGTGGAGATGATGGTAAGGAACAGCAAGTTCCAGCGCGTGCTTTCCGGCCAGGTGCGAGCCTGCGCAAGTCGTCGCCACCATGGCAAAGCTACATGCCCCATACGCGGATTCTGTCCCATTCGAAACAAGGGGATCAAAAAGGCTCTCTATTGTCATTCTGAGTCACGCGCCACGTGGGACGAAGAATCTCACACACCCAACGCCCTGCCGTCCCGGTCATGTTGCGCGGAGCAAAGAATCTCGCATACCAACGTCCTGGCCTTCCTGTCATTCTGAGCGTCAGCGAAGAATCTCACATACCAACGTCCTGCCCTTCCTGTCATTCTGAGCGTCAGCGAAGAATCTCACGCACCAAAGTCTTCGGCACAAGAGATGCTTCGCTAATGCTCAGCATGACAGGTGGAATGTGACCTTTTGTTGAAGACCATGTCTGCAATGGCAGAATACGGCGTTCTTGCGTGTTATGCTTTGGCGGATATCGCAATCTACTTATGAAAACCGCCGCCCCCGTTCAATTTTTGCAGCATCCGAAGCGACATGCCCAGTTTTCGCGTTTGGGCCAGGTGTGCCGGCTGGGTCTCGCTACGCGCGGCGACACGCGCCTCGACAAGGCCGGGGTCTCGGAGGCTGTGCATCGGGGTATCAACTACCTGAATTGGTGCGGGCATCCGGACGGTATGAGCGAAGCGATACGGACCTTGGGCGAAAGGCGTTCGCAAGTCTTCGTGGCGGCGCAACTGGAAGCTCGCGACGCGGTGGCCGCAGACCACGAGTTGCGCGCCATGCTCGGCGAACTCGGGACCGAATACCTGGACGTCGTCACGTATTACTATGTTGAGCATCAGTCGGAATGGGACGAAATCGTGGCGCCAGGCGGCGCGGCGGAAACATTGGAGTCGGAACGCGCGGCCGGCCGGGTGCGTAGCGTCGGTGTGACCAGCCATCAGCGCAAACTTGCCACGACCATCGCCCAAACGGGACGGGTGGACATGGTCATGATTCGTTACAACGCTGCGCATCGCGCCGCGGAACAGGACGTGTTCCCGGTTACCCGGCAAATCGGCCTGCCTACGGTCACGTACACGGGACTACGCTGGGGCGCGCTGCTGGAACGGACTCCGGACGACCCGCCGGCGTTCCGTCCCCCGTCCGCGCCCGACTGGTACCGATTTGTGCTATGCCATCCGGGAGTTACCGTCGCCCTGATGGCCCCGCATAACAACGCCCAACTCGAAGAAGACTTGACCTTGCTCGGCGACTGGCGCGGCCTGTCTGCCCAAAAGTATAAAGCCCTGCAAGCCCACGGCGACCGCGTCCATCGCCACGCCGGGGCATTTCCGTAACCGCGGGATTTGGCAGGAATGGCGCCTGAGAGGAAATAGGGAGACGAGTGTTGCCATCAATCTGGCCGTTCCGGGTCTAATGCAACCTCGGTTCCAGCGGCAAAAGAGCCGACTCGAGTCATCACCTACTCTGTTGCGTTGAACCTCTGGGATTGATGTGATAACGTCCTGATATGGCCGTGCTTGATGAGATCCGGAACAAAATCGCGCGGCGACAGTACGAGTTCTCCAAGCACGCCGTTGATCAGAGTATCGTCAGGGAGATCAGTGTGGTTGAATTTGAGGAGGCCATAGCAAACCGGAGCGAGATGATCGAAGATTACCCAGACGACAAGTACGGACCGAGTTGCCTGATACTGGGGTTCACGAATACTGGACGCGCGATTCACATACAGTGCAGTCATGCCAACCGCCCAGTCATCAAGATTATTACGATCTATGAGCCGGACTCAGATTTGTGGATCGACCTGAAGATCCGGACAACCGACTGACGAGGCGATGGAAATGAAAGAGACCCTGATTGAAACGAAAGTGACCTATACGCTCGAATTAGCCGGCAAACTCTACCTAATCGAGCATGTACCGGCCCGTGTGTGTAAGGAGACTGGGGAGCAGTACTTTGCGCCCGAGACGGTAGAACGTATCCAGGCGATTATTAAAAGCCGAAGGAAGCCGGACCGGGTGATCGAAACGCCCGTCTACGACTATCCATGAGGGTGCGCATCAACGGTGTCTGGTCGGAGCCCACCGTCCCACGGCTACGAGGTTCGTGAGGCAACGAGGAGGGACACGATACATGAGAATTCGTTATCCGTTTCTGGTCTGGTTGTACTTACTTGTTCCGACATTTGCTGATGCCCTGCAGTTCAATGCGGAGCCGTCGGAAAATGCTGCGGACGTGGGTGTGCCCGCGTTTTGGATTCTGGCAAATTTCAGCTATGCGGGTATGCGGGCCCAAGGCCATCCGAGCCGTGGCTGGCGCATCACTTCTTTCATCTTTGGCTTTCCAGGAACTCTCATCTCTTTCTTCGCTGTCCGGGAGGGTCGCCAGCGCGCCTATGGCGTCGAACTTCTCCGTAAGAGCTAGCGATTCCACGCGTGCGACCCTACGCCTTCATGGATGATAATGGGGTCTTTCCGTGTTCATAGGACATGCAGTGTCCGTGACACTCTTGGTCGGCCACGCACGGGAAAGGATTTGACGGATGCGAATAACCATGTTTTCCGTAATTGGGCTTCTGGTAACCCGTGCGGCGCTCGCGCAGCAAGCGCCGGTTCCAACCGTGACGTTGGTTGATGCTGCGAACAAATTTCTTCAATGTCTCGAACCGGCCCAGCGTGAGAAGGTGGTGCTTCCATTCGACTCCGACGAGCGCTTGAACTGGCATTATTTTCCCAAGGTGCGGCCAGGTCTTGCTTTGAAGGAGCTAACGGCTGCGCAGAACGAATGCGCGCTGGAATTGTTGCGCGCGGCTTTGAGCGCGAGAGGCTATCAGAAGGCCGAGACGATCCGGAGTTTAGAGACGGTGTTGAACCAGCTCGAAGGCGGCCGAGGCACGCGTGACCCGGAGTTGTATTACCTCACGCTCTTTGGAACTCCCAGCGCGGAAAAGCCTTGGGGCCTGCGCTACGAGGGACATCATATCTCGTTCAACTGGACAGTGATCGAAGGTAAAGTCATCGGGGACTGTCCACAGTTCCTGGGCGCGAATCCGGCCGATGTCCCGGAAGGGCCGATGAAGGGCACCCGCGCGTTGGGCGCGGAAGAAGACCTGGGACGCGCGCTAGTGAATTCGCTGGATACCGAGCAACGCAAGGTCGGCGTATTGAGCGAGACGGCGCCGCCTGAAATCCTTACCGGAGCTCAGCGGGAACCAGCCATTCAGGAAGACTCGGGTATCGCCTTCGCGCAACTCAACGCGGAACAGCGCGGGATACTCCTCAGCCTTCTCGAAGAGCACGCGGGAGCGCAGCCGGAGCCGCTCGCCGAGGAGCGGTTGCGGAAAATCCGCGAGGCCGGACTCGATACCGTGAAATTTGCGTGGATGGGCGGCCTCGAAAAAGGACTAGGCCACTACTACCGGATTCAGGGGAAGACGTTTCTGGTCGAGTACGACAACACCCAGAACAAGGCCAACCACATTCACACCGTGTGGCGCGACTTTAAGGGCGACTTCGGCCTCGATCTTCTGAGAGCCCACTACCAGGCTCACGCTGATCCCGCCCACCCCAATGCGCACACCCATTAGATTGAGCAATGAGCAACGAGTACCAAGTCACGCGTGCCGAGTGACGAACCACTGGCCACTGGCCATCCTACTTCCGCTTCGACAGTTCTTGCAGGATTCTCACGGCCGTATCGGCGGGGATACTAAGGGTCTTCAGAAGTCCTTCACAGGACTTAAAGGCGCTGACCTCCATAGGGACATTGCTTACGTACAAATCCGCCGTGGTCGCTGCGAGCGAGACGATGTTCACCAAGTCCGAAGGTTCTGCGGCGGACTTGGGATCGTGGTGATAGCGGATGCCGTCGGCCAGCGACTTGGGCAGCCCCCATTTCTGCGCGAGAAGGTATCCTGCTTCCGGATGGGTGATGTTGAAGGCCTCGTTTTCAGCCTTGAGTAGTATGACATCGGGCACCGAAAAATCGAAGCCCAGATATTCTTCGGGCTGAACCTTGGCCAGGGCGAATCGGCCGATCTCGAGCAACAGTCCGGCGGTAAAGGCGGACGCAGTATTGTTTGCGTCATGGACGCGGGCGATCAGCCGCGCCGCGCGTGCGCAAAGTATGGCACGGGCGTAGAACGGTTCAAGCTTGGAAGCGATTTCCTCGGCGTAGCCGTCCACGGAACCGTATTCGGCCAACACCTTCGTTGCTCCCTCAAGACCTAGCAGGGCCAATGCAGTGCCGATGGTATCCACTCGCTGGCTAAGCCCGTAAGGGGCGGCGTTCGCGACCTTCAGCAGATAAGCTACGATCGCGGGATCACCGCCTACGGTCCTCGCGAGGATCGCAAGGGTTCGCGCCGAGTCCGCCGAATTCTGCTTGACCCGGTCCAGCGTGCCCGGAGCGGCTGACAGGTCGCTGATTTGCTTGATCATGTCCGCCACATTCGCCGGGGGACCGGGACCCAGTTCCCGGGCCAAGCCGAGGTCCTCTCCCGTCACTTGCTCGGCGGCTTCCGGCGCACGATAGTATTGCTTTACGGCAGCGTGAATGTCGTCCAGCCGGCATAGCATCGCCTTCACGCGCAATCCGGTCATCTTCTCCACTTCCTGGATGGTGGCGGAATCCGTCGGGCACGCCATGCCCACGGTGAGGAGCTTGCCCAGTTTATCTATGGGCAATACGACGTGACTGAGGGCGAAGTCCTGCGGGATCAAGTCCAAGAGGTCGTGTCGGATTTCGTAGTTTTTCAGATCAATGCTCACCACACCCGGCTGTTTCGACAGAAATAGGTGGAGGGCGTTCTTGTCCAAGAAGCCCAAAGAGATGAGTATTTCGAAGGTCTTGCCGCCGTGTTCCAGTTGGTGGTTTAAGGCCTCCTTTAATTGGTCCGCCGTGATCAGTCCGTGTTCGATGAGAAGCTGCCCGATGCGTTCACGCGGCGCGGGGGGACCGGAAGGCGGCGCTCCCTCGGCATCACCGGCTGCCGGTCCGGTCGGAGGGGCCTCGGCTACCGGTTTGGCGCCTTCTCTCATCGCCTGCAGCTTCTGGCCGCACTTGACGCATTTGAAGGTTTTCCCGATCGAGGCCTCAGGCACTTTCATTTTCTGACCACACTGGCAAACGACCACTACGTGAGGCGCTTCCTGTGCCATGCCAGACCGTTCCTTTTACCCGTCGGAAACGAAAGTCAATGAGAAAGAGGCTTAACCACTGTAGGCTATTCTAGCGTATCGCGGCGCTATTTGCACCTTCCTCCTCCTTTTAGATAGCTTCTTCAGCGGCGAAAATTCTTTTTCGGCCAAGTTCGAAGCCGGACATCTTGGTGCAGACCACTGCGTGCCGATACGGAGGTGCTCGAATGAAACGCCTAACCTTGCCGTGCCTTGCCCTATTCGCCGTGCTGACTTTGGCGGCTCTCCCCGCCGATGCGGCGCGGCTCTACGACTTCAAAAAAACGGTCCTGGACAACGGCCTCCAAGTTATCACGCTCGAGGATTTTTCCTGTCCCATCGTTGCGGTGCAGGTGTGGTATCAGGTCGGATCGAAGGACGAGAACCCAGCGCGGCAAGGATTTGCGCACATGTTTGAACACATGATGTTTCGTGGCACGGACCAGCTCGGTCCGGAGGAACATTTCCGGCTCATCCGCGAAACCGGCGGCGACGCCAACGCCTTCACTTCATTTGATTACACCGCCTACGTGAATCAATTGCCGGCCAATCAACTCGACCTCGCGCTCTGGCTCGAAGCGGAGCGCATGACCTTTCTCAAGGTGGACCAATCCAATTTCGAGACCGAACGAAAGGTCGTCGAAGAGGAGCGGCGCATTGATCTGAACGAACCTTACGGTACCATCGTCGAGAAAGTGCTTCCGGTGGTCTTCCAAAACCATCCCTACCGTTGGGCGCCGATCGGTCAGATTCCGCACCTGCGGGCCGCGTCGGTGGACGAGCTTCGGGCCTTCTGGGACCGATTCTATATTCCGAACAATGCCGCCCTGGTCGTGGTGGGCGCCATCAAACACCGTGAGTCCGTCGCCCTTGCCGAAAAGTATCTGGGGTGGATTCCGAAATGCCCCGAACCCCCGCGGGTTACCGAGCCTGAACCGCCTCAGACCGCTCCCCGCACTGCGGAGATTTCCGAACCGGTCGGGCCCGCCCCGTTGGTCGGCTACGTGTACCGCGGCATTCCGGAGCCGCACCCGGACACGATACCGTTGCAATTGCTCATGGCGATATTGGGCGGCGGCGAAAGCAGCCGGCTGTATGAGGACCTCGTCAAGCAGCAGAAAGTCTGTACTCAGGTGATGGCGGACCTCTACAACCTGGAGCAGGACGGAGTGTTCGGCGCGGGCGCCGCGCTCATGCCCGGCGGCGACTTGGAGAAAACGCTGGCGGCGATTGACGGCCATCTCCAGCGCATCGTCGCGAATCCGCCCAGCGAACGCGAACTCGAAAAGGTCAAGAATCAGCTCCGCCGCAGCATCGTGACCGGAACGATGACCGTCGCGACGAAAGCCCGTCTTATCGGACAAACCACCATGGTCTACGGCGGTCCGGACTGGCTGAATCAACAATTGAAGGCCATTGACGCCGTTTCGCTGAAGGACCTCGAGCGGGTCGCCAAGACCTACCTGACTCCCGAACGACGAACCGTCTTGCGGGTCATACCCTTGCGCGACAACAGCGCCGCTCATAAGGAAGAAAACGCCTTTTCACAACCGGCCGGCGGTGCGCCACCCGTGCTCGCGGAATCGAAGAACAAGAGCGGCCTCAACCGACCGCCGGACTATCCCACGAAACCGCCGATGCAATCGCTTCTCGAAGAGCTGCCGGTGCCTTCACACCAGGGATTCACGCTCCAGAACGGTCTCAAAGTCGTCGTGGTGCCCAATTCGGAAGTTCCTTTCGTGACCGTGAAATTGGGTATCAAATATGGCGCCTACGCGGAGGACTCGGCCACGCCCGGAGTAGCTTCGATGGCCTTGGCGATGTTGACCAAAGGTACCAAGAAGTACACCGCCGCGCAGTTGGCCGAGGAGTTGGAATTCAATGCCATCACGCTCGACGGCTCGGCTTCGATGGACGTGTGCAGTGTGGACGCCACCGCCCTGACCGACAAACTGCCGCACGCGGTTCAACTGCTGGCGGAAGTCGTGCTGCGACCCACGTTTCCCGAAAACGAGTTCCAGGTGTTGCGCGAACAGAAGCAGCTCAACCTGTCCATTCGCGAACAGAACCCCGGCTATCTCGCCGACCGCGAGATGCGGAAACAGCTTTTCGGCGAACATCCCTACGCGCGCACCGTGGACGGCGAACCCAAGGACGTCGAGAGAATCACGCCGCCGCAGTTGGTGCAGTGGTGGAAAACCTTTGCGCGGCCCGACGCGGCCATTTTGTATTTTGCCGGAGACGTGAAGCCGCGCCAGGCGTTGCAACTGGCCAGGAAGTATCTGGCAGATTGGGAATCGCAAGCTCCCGCGCCCGCGATAAGCCTCCCGACCATGCCGCCGCACCAGGACTTGCACATCTATTTGTTGGACCGGCCCGGCTCCGTCCAGAGTCAGATTCGCGCCGGACAGATCAGCATCACCCGCGGGCATCCCGCCTATCATTCTTCGCGCGTGTACACCCAAATTTTCGGCGGCGCGTTTGACAGCCGACTCAACCGCAGCATCCGCGTCGAGAAGGGGCTTACCTACTCCGCCGGGGGCGGAATCCTGCCGCAGCGTTTCTCCGGAACATTCAGCATTCACACCTTTACGAAGACAGCGACGACGGCCGAGACCGTCCAAGCCGTCCTCGAAGTCGTCCGCGGTATGCGAAGCACTCCGCCCAGCGAGTCCGAACTCGGCATCGCCAAATCCTATCTGGTGGGGAGCTTCGCCAGCGATCTCGAGACCCCCCAGGAGGCCGCGAATTTCCAGTGGATCATTGACTACAACGGGCTTCCCGAAGACTACCTTCGGCAGGCCTTCGACGCCTATAAAGCCACCCGAACCGAAGACGTAATCAACGTCAGCGAAAACGTCATCGCTCCCGACCAACTGACGATCATAGTAGTCGGCGCCGCCGCCGCAGTGAAGGACTCCCTCGAAAAGATCGCCCCGGTCACACTAGTCCCCGTCGCATCACCGGCACCGGAAGGCACATAATCGTAACTCGTAATCGAGATTCGTAATCGAGCCTCGTGCTCGTGCTCGTAATCGTGAATCGTAATCGAGTCTCGTAATCGAGGTTTCGTGCTCGTGAATCGTAATCGAGTCGCGTAATCGAAGTTTCGTACTCGAGCCTTGTCCGCCTTTTAAGCGCCTCTGGCGCTCTGGCGGATTAGTAATCGAGCCTCGTGCTCGTGCCCGTAATCGCGTTTCGCAATCGAGAATCACAATCGAGAATCGCAATCGAGAAGAGTGTCCCTATTCGTATTTCTCGTCATTTGCCTGTTCGTCAGGTGAGATAACAAGCGCCATTACGTAGTGTTTTCGTGCGCTTCGTGCCTTTGTGGTTAGCCAATTCGGTTCCGGCATTCCCGGCTTGGGGATGGGTTCATCCGCGCCATCCGCGTAATCCGTGGTCAAGAAAGAAATAACCGCGCATCACGCGGATCATGCGAATGAAGCACACCACGGACGGCCAATCCAACATGCGTAATACTAACTCATGCGGCAATGCCGCGCGCATCTTTTGCGTTCTTTGCGTTCTCTGCGGTTAAAAGATCAATGACTCAACCGCAACGATCTCAAAGAGTACAAAGC
>JACQVH010000241.1 GCA_016209895.1 Candidatus Hydrogenedentota bacterium
GCGGCAAATCAATCCCGATGTTTCGGTCCGTCAGAAGGGGGTCGTCGAGAAATGCACGTTCTGTCACCATCGCCTGTTGAAGGCGAAGGATCGGGCCAGTTTCGAAGGACGAAATCTCACGGCCGAGGACTATGTGCCGGCGTGCGCGGAAAGTTGTCCCACGAAGGCCATCTACTTCGGGGACCTGGACGACCCCGCCAGTGACGTGAGCAAACTCTCGCGAAGCAGTCGCGCCTTCCGGCTTCTGGAGGAATTGGGCACCGAACCGAAAGTCTTCTATCTCGAGGAGGGGGAACACATTGAGACCTAGACCTTACCGCGACGACATGGATGCCGTCCTGATGGAACCGATCGTGACGACGTCGGGCCGATTTTACGTCGTTGTGGCCATCTTATTGAGCTTCATACTATGGGGCATGTTCGCTTATTCGTACCAGTTTCGACACGGATTAGGAGCCACGGGGCTCAATGAACCCGTTTCCTGGGGGTTTTATGTGACCAATTTCGTCTTTTTCATCGGGATTAGCCACGCCGGAACTCTGATCTCCGCCATTCTCCGAATCTGCAACGCCGAGTGGCGCCGCCCCGTGACGCGGATGGCGGAAGTCATTACGGTCATGGTTCTCGCCATTGGCGCGGGCAATATTCTGGTAGACCTCGGCCGGCCGGACCGATTGCTCAACGTCATATGGTATGGCCGATACCAGTCTCCTCTACTCTGGGATGCGACCAGTATTTCCGCCTACTTTACCGCAAGCACCGTCTATCTTTGGCTGCCGATGATCCCGGATATTGCCATTCTGCGTGATAACGTGAAGAAGCGGCGATGGTTCTACCGCATTCTGGCCATCGGGTGGCAGGGCACTGAGAAGCAGAAGAAAGTGTTGCAACGCGGGATCACCATCATGTCGGTTCTGGTCATTCCGATCGCTGTTTCGGTGCACACCGTGGTTTCGTTTGTCTTTTCGATGACCCTTCAACCCATGTGGCATAGCACAATCTTTGGACCCTACTTCGTGGTGGGAGCGATCTTCTCCGGGATCGCCGCGCTGATCATCGCCATGCTAATCATTCGTAAAGTGTACCACTTGGAAGGCTTTCTGAAGCCGGTCCATTTCCACAACTTGGGCACCTTGCTTTTGGCGATGACGCTGATCTGGACGTACTTCACATTTGCCGAATATCTCACGGGCTTTTACGGGAACGAACCGGAAGAAATGAAGGTGTTCTGGTCGAAATTCAATGGCCCGTACGCGCCGTATTTTTGGGCGATGGTAGTCTGCAATTTCGTCATTCCGATCGGCGTGCTGAGCTACCGTCGGAAGCACACCATCGAGCGGACGCTGATTGCCTCAATTTTCATCTGCATCGGGATGTGGCTGGAACGTTTCATCATTGTCGTGCCGACCTTGGCCAACCCCCGACTCGATTACGGCGTGGGCGAATATCTGCCCACGTGGGTGGAGTGGGGAGAGACGGCAGGCTGCTTTGCCCTATTCATCCTGTTTTACGTCCTATTTACAAAGATTTTCCCCATCATCTCGATCTGGGAAATCCGCGAGGGTCGAGAGGGGCTTCATGAGCTTAACCAGCGCGTTCGAGGCTACCTGCCCGACGAAGTCGAGCCTCCGCTGGCCCAGCCCGTTTCGCTGAAGATTTGAGGAGGCGCACGCATGAACACGGATACCAAGCCCGTAGAATCAAGCTCCAAAGAACCCTGGTTCATTCTTCTTCTACAATACCTTCTACCGGTCTCGTTCACGTGCGCGATGTTGGGCATCATCACTTGGATCGGCAGTCTCATCTTGCTCTCGCGTAAGCTCGACGACACACCCTCCGCGTCCATGGGAATTTCAATCGTCGCCATTCCCGTCTTCCTCGTTCTTTTAGCCGTCTTTTGGTATGTCTTTCTTGGGATCATTCGCAATCCGGACGAAACGCCCGGTCCTACCGCATCCTCCTTGACGACTCCCACCGAGCCTGAAATCGGAGACGAGCCGTGAAACCAACGCAGAAACGTTTCCCAGGATTGGTTTGGGCCGTTATTTCGGGGATCGGTTTCGCCTTCCCGGCCACCGCCGAGGACGTGGACCCTTTTGTCGAGCTCCCGGAAAGCCCCATCGAAGGTGGACGACTGTTCATGGAGAAAGGATGCATCAATTGCCATGCGATACAAGGGCTAGGCGGGATCGGCGGACCCGACCTGGGCAAAGTGCAAGCGGCATGGAGTTTCCTCGATATTGCGGGAGTAATGTGGAATCATCAACCGAAGATGGCGGCGGAATTCGAACGTCGCAAACTTGCCCGCCCGCAATTATCGAGCGAAGAAGTGTTCGACCTGATCGCCTTTGTGTACTTCCTCAACTACTTCGGCAATCCCGGCGACCCGGCGAAAGGCGAGTTGCTTTTCCTGCGGGAGCAGTGTGTTACCTGTCATTCGGTGGGCAAGTACGGTCCTGCCAACGTCCAGTCGCTAGACCGGTTCCAGTCGTATCGGTCTCCGGCCTCAATTACCGCCGCCTTGTGGAACGGCAGCAAGAAAATGACCGATGCCATGCAAACGCGGAATGTTCCGCGCCCGGTGTACCAGGCCAACGACGTAGCCGACCTGCTCGCCTTCATCCGGCGCGAGGCTAGTCCCCAAGAACAGATACGTCCTGTATTCCTGCGGGTGGGCGACTCGCGGGCCGGCGCCGAACTCTTCCACGCCAAGGGCTGCATTCAGTGTCATGCGGTGCGCGGCGAAGGCGGCGCGGTCGGCCCGGCGCTCGGTTCGTGGAAGTTCGGCGGCGTGCTGTCCCAGATGGCCGGCGCCATTTGGAATCATGGTCCGGACATGTGGGGCGCCATGGAAAAGGCGGGAATCGAGTTCCCGGTTTTTACGGAGAACGAGATGTCCGACCTCATGACCTACCTGTATTTCAGCAGTTTTGCGGACTCCCCGGGCGACCCTGCCAAAGGTGCCGAGTTGTTTGCCGAGAAGGGGTGTCTCGGTTGCCACTGGGGCGGCGAGCAAGGGAAAGTGGCTCCGGGTAGAACCGTTTCGGAGATGAACGTGTTGTCGGCCGCCGATGTGATTGCCGCCATGTGGAATCACGCCGCCGAGATGGAACAAGCGATCCGCGCGGCCGACATCGCCTGGCCCCAGGTCCGCCCCGGTGAGATGGGCGACTTGGTGGCGTTCATCAAATCGCAAAAGGAAGCCGGTGGCGATCAACGATAGTTCGATTACATTCAAACAGGAGGATGAGTAATGAATAGCCAGAGTTGGAGAACCGAGACCACCGCCATCGCCATGGTCGTCGGGATGTTTCTTTCGGCCTGGGTGGCTGCCCAGGACGCGGAATACGTGGGCCAGCAGAAGTGCAAGATGTGCCATAACAAGCCGACCACGGGCGAACAATGGAACAAGTGGAAACAGACGAAGCATGCGGAGGCGTACAAGGCCTTATTGACGGACCCCGCCAAGGAATACGCGAAGAAAGCCGGACTGCAAAAACCGCCCGAAGAATCGCCCGAATGCCTACGCTGTCACGTGACCGCCGTTGACGCCAAGACCGGCGCTTTTCATCCCCAATTACCGAAAGAAGAGAGTATACAATGTGAGAGTTGCCACGGTCCGGGTTCGAAACATCTCGAGTACGGGAAGAAAATGCTTTTGGTCAAAGGTGCGCCGCCGAGCGATGTCCCGACCAACATCCTCAAGCCCGACGAGAAGACGTGTCTAACTTGCCACAACAATGAAAGCCCGGCATGGAAACCGGATAAATACACCCTCGAAGACGGCAGCAAGGCGGGTTTCGATTTCAAACAGGCATTGGCTCAGGTCGTGCACCTAAATCCCGAGAAAAAGCACGAACCGGCGCCAGCGGCTACAGGGAAAAAATGAGGCGCGGCTCTGCGCCTTGCGGACACCGTGCGTCTTTTTTTGCTGGGTGCTTACCTGTAAGAATAAGCGAGGGGCGCACGCATCCTGCGTTTGTAGTACGGACCAATGCCGGCGAGACGCCTGCGCTACAAGCTGGCCACCCTACGCCGCCACACGCAGACCGGACTCCGCTCGCCGGTGATTCATGCCTTAGTACAAGATTTCACAAGTACGGTAACGTATTCGGTGAGGCAAATAATTAGGACTTTCGCGGCGAATCGCACTCCGTGCGGAGCCAAAGCGGTGTCGTTGCCACCGCACTCCACGCATCCGCGAGCCGCTTATTCCGTCGCGGTAATGAAAAGGCTGGACCTATACACAGCGTCATAATTCTCGCTCAATTCCCAACCCTTCTGAGTCATTCTGAGCGCAGCGAATCTCGCTCTTCCCTCTGTAATTGGGACCCCATGTATAATCCGCCATCTCGAGCATTTCGGCTGCCGCTACTTGCGGGACGGAGGCAACCACACGGTATATTTCAATCCCAATCACGGAAAAGGCAGAAATAGGCGGCTACCCCATATTTCAATATTTACATATATCGGAAGATGTTCGTAGTGGGTCATCCTGAAGAAGTGCCTGAAAATTCGCCACGGGCTTCGCCCCTGGCCCCCATTAAGGCTCAAAGAATCAAAGTACCGAATAATCTACATCATCTTGGCGAACGCACTCCAAACACCCGGGGGAAGCTCGAGGGGTCCCGGTCGGGCCAGCCCTCGCCGCCGTTGCCGAAGTTGAAGCCCCACGCCGACGACGAATCGCCCGGTTCGGCCCACAGCAACCAACCGGTGGTGTTGAACACAGGGTCCATGTTGCGTTCGCCGACGCCTTGCTGATATAGGCTCCTCAGTTCCTGCTGCGTCGGCATGCGCCAGCCGCCGGCGGCGACATTGCAGGCAGCCACCCACTGCTCGGCGTGGGCGTAATTCGTACCGCGGTCGGGCCCGACGATCCAATCAAGGCCGGTCTGGGCATCGGCGATCACGCCTTCCAAAGAAACCGTGAAGCGCGTCTTGCCAGTGCCGAGGTCGATGATCAACGAGCCACTGCCTGTCGAGAACGCTTGGGCGATTACCATGGGCGATGGCAGTATGGCGGTCTCGCCCTGCGGCGCGCTATCGAGGCGCACCGCCGTCTCGCAAGTCCACTTGTCCGACCACGGTTTGACCACGTACTGGAATGAGGGGAAGAGCCCGCCCATCCGGAATGTTCCGTCGGACTTCGTCACCGCCTCGAATTGCTCATAGCCCTTGATGGGCTGCACCTGCGAGGCCGTGATCTTCACCCCGGAGACAGGCTTTTCAGTCCAGTCCACCAGCTTCCCCTCGACCGCCGACTGCTTGCCGCCCACACCGCAAGCGCTTAAGATCACCGTCAGCGCAAGCAGCAAGGTCAAGACCTGTCTCGACACGTGCTTCATGACTGTCTCCTCCATCCGCTATTGTGCTGTCATCCTTCGGCAGTCTGACTACTGCATCCAAGAATATGGGCTATGTATCGGCCAAGTCAAAAGACAGGGCGGGGACCCCGATCCGCAGGTAGGGCATAGAGTTTTTTCAGGGGAGGGTAGGAGCGTGAAATAGGGGGCAGCCACCCGCGCGGGAGGACTCCTTGAACCGAGCCGTGGGGCGGACGCATTTTACCCATACTCAGTAGATTAACCGGCTCCACGGCCAGAGTGGGCACCCCTGGCAGGGGCAAATTAGCCAGAAGCGATGACGAGTTCGAGTAATTGAGCAGGAGTCATTACCCGTACCGGTGACTGTGAGAAGTCCATGATATTCCTGGTCACGATAAACTCGCAGTGTTCGGACTCGGCCATAGCTGCAACTACCGCATCTTCAAAATCCGAGAACGCAAGGCGACGGGCCCGCAAGTAAACCTCGTGCGTAGCCGGCGCCAACTGAAATGAAGCCAACAGCCAATCAACGCACTCGTTCGCCTTGTCTCGCCCCACGAATCGTGTAATGAGGTAATGAATGGTGGTTGGCGCGTGACCTGGAATTAGCGCATCGAGACGTTTCTGGACGCCCAAACTCACCACTTTGGCCGACGCTTCATAATGCTGATCGCGCTGTTCGAATACGTCCATTAAAACGTTGATATCGAACAGCACCTTCATTGGTGTTTGATGGCTAAAGCTTCGCAATATATCTTCCGGTAATCAACCCCTTTAGGCAAGATTCCGGAAAAGCGTTTGACCTCCGGATGTATTTCGACCGATGACGCCGCGGACCGAACCTCGACTACGACTCTTGTTCCGTCTGGCAAGTGAGTAGGTTCATCCAGCGTGACGATGCCGTTTTCAATGTGTCCATGATAGGTCATGGCCTTAACCCTCAACGAAACTCGATTCTCATCTTCGTATTCATAGTAAGCAAATATGCGCCGTCGAGTCAAAGTAACCATTGAACGCAACCCGGTCCGGGCCAAGATGACGCGGGTCCCGTGGACGTACCGCTGGTCGAGCGCGGCGGCGCACACCGGCGGGGCGAACTGCTCGACCTGGAAGCCTGGAACCACCTGGCAGCCCGTGGCAAAAGTCCGGGGTACCCGAAGCGTAGCGTCCCGCCCCCTGCGGCAGGCGTGATTTCCGGCATAAAACCGTCGCTGCGCGGTTACGCCCGGTGCGGGGACCGGGCGCTACAGGTCCCGAAAATGGCAAAACTATAGGCTAGATGCTAGACGGCGACGGTCGCTTCGGTCGTTTCCCCGGCCGGCGCAGACGGCTGCGGTTTTTGAAGGGGATGGGCGGTGAGTTCGCCGGTCAAGATCGGTACGGCTACATGCGCCATCCAAGAGAACAACAGCAGGCCGAAAGCCCAGATACCCATCGAAACCAGGGTTTCCGTCCATGAGGGCGAGTATTCGATGACGCTACCCTGGGGCGAGGGTATGAAACCCGCGACCACCATGCCCATTCCTTTTTCGATCCAGACTCCGATGACGGAGAGGATGCAGGCAACGCTTAGGAATTCAGCACGGCGAGCCAGGGGGAGAATACTCAATATGGCTGCAGCGACCAGTTGCATACCGATGGCAACCCATATCCACGGCACCAACGTGGCGTAGTATTGGCCAAGGTGGACGAGCCCGAAAAACAGATAGCGGGTGGAACTACTGTGGCCGGGAGCGGCGTAGATTTCTTTGAAGGCTTCGCATGCGAGGAGGAAGAGGTTGAGCAGAAGCGAGGCGGTGACGATATAGCGCAAGGTGTCTATCGCTCTTTGACTGATGTCATAACGAAAACAGCGTCGGATGATAAGAAACGAGATGATCAAGATGCTGGGGCCCGCCGTGAACGCCGATCCCAAGAAACGCGGGGCGACGATCCCGGCGTTCCAGAAGGGTCTCCCGACGAGGCCGGCATATAGAAATACGGTAACGAGGTGAATGCTGATGGCCCACGCGACGGAGACGGCCATGAACGGTCCATATAGCATGAAGTTGGCGCGGCGCCCTAAGTACCTCATGTAGAGTAAGTACCCGCAAATGTACACGTTGACGACTAGGTATCCGACGAGGACGACGAGGTCCCAGGCCAACATGGAACTCGGGAAGTTGGGCGTTCCGACGAACGGAATCACGTGCCAAAGTCTCGCCGGATGACCGACATCTACGACGACAAAAAGGAGACTCATGACAATCGCCGCGACAGCCAACAGCCCCGCCAGCAGGGCCACGTCCGCCATATGCTTCTTGCGATATATGTACACTGGAATCACGAGAAGCACCGCCGATACCGCCAGCCCCACGAGGTACGTGAGATTGGCGTTGTAGACCCCCCATGGCACCTGGTCGCTCATGCTGGTCACACTCAATCCTTCCGCGAACTGCCGCATGAAGGTATACGCGCCGATCCAAGAGAGCACCGCCAGAGCGATCATCCAAGAGTAATAAATCCGGCTGCCCGAAAAGCTCCGCAGATAGGCGCCACGGAGAAAAGTCAAACAGTCTCGTGCCACGATCTCGGTCCTTCTTTCTGTCAGGTGTCGAAGAAGTAGTAGAAGCGCGGGAGCGTTCCTAGCTCGGCTTTCAAAATGTAGACCCGCTTTTCCCTCAAGATGTAGTGGATCGCATCATTCGGATCGCGCAGGTTCCCAAACACGCGCGCCCCCGATGGGCAGACCTCCAAACACGCCGGATTCTTCCCCTGGCGTACTCGATGCAGACAAAAATGGCACTTCTCGGTCACATTCCGGGGGCGAATCCGATTGCTCAGATAGCCCATTTGCGGATTGATGTCTTTCGGTGCGAGTTGGGGGCGGGTCCAGTTGAAACGCCGCGCTTCATACGGGCAGGCGGCGAGACAATATCGGCAACCGATGCACCAATTATAATCAATCACACGAATGCCATCTGGTTCCGTCCACGTGGCC
>JACQVH010000248.1 GCA_016209895.1 Candidatus Hydrogenedentota bacterium
AGCCCCGGGCGTTGCACTCTTGGTGCTTTTAAGGCTAAAAAGACGAAAATGATACGTTGCGGGGCTTTGGCGTAAGGGGTGGACATTGTCTCAGCCCGCTGAAGCAGGCTGAGACTTTGGGCGAAACATACAACCTGCCTCCAAATGTTGAAAGCCCGGTCTTTGCCCGCCGTGGCGGGAGAAGAATCTCAACCGTCAAAATACTTGCAGAGCTCGGCCTATCCGCTGTCGCCCTACTATGGTTTCCCAATTGACAAACGCCAGAACCCGGAGTATAAGACATACTATTATGGGGCGTCGGGGGTATCATACGAAAGCTCCGGGCAGATCAAATCCGAAGCGCAATGCGGGCGCTTGGAAAAGCGCACCGCCCCGCGCTTCGGGCACTGCGGCTGTGGTGTTGTACAACGTCGAACGCTGTAAATGGCCACACGTCCGTTTCACGCCGTGACGCGTGTCCGGAAGCCTACACCAATCTATTGAAACAGAAATAGTTCAAGTTTTGGAGGGATCCTGGAATGAACGATCTCATTTGGTTTTCCGTGCCAGGCGCGTTTCTGGTGGCCGCGTCACTCATTGCCAAATGGCCGTTCGCCATCAACTGTAATTCGGTCGGAGACTCGATTCTCACTGCGGTGGCGATTCCCTTGGTCGGATTTGTATGTCATCAATTGTTCCGCGTCCTCTTTGAATGGCGCTTCGGGTTTGAATGGCCAAAGCGAAAGGTGATTTCAAAGATCTGGACGCTTGGGGAAAAGGAACTCAACAGTCATGATGCCTTTCTAATCTGGGAGTGCACGTTTTATGGCAAATGCTTTCCTGAGCACTTTCGTGAGCATGACGCTAGATGTTGGCACTATATCCTTTCATTTTGGTCTGGTACGCTTGCGGCAGTTCTATCTGCGGTGATTCTGACTTGTCAGTCCAAGGTAGGCTGGGCTATTGGATTCTTGGTTATCGCCGCATTGTTAGCGTGGAAAGGCGACCTTACTTGGTGGTCAATCTGCGATCAGGAAGTCCAAGTCTTCAACAAACTCCGACGCCTGTTCGAAGATCAAAAAGAAATTCTCTGCCAGAACCGAAATCCACAGAATGAGAAGGAGTTTGGTCTCCTACGATATCTCAGGCCATGTCCCAAACTTGCCAAGCCTGCAACCAAGGAATCTGAAAAATAGAAGCTCAGTATCTTGGGAGCACATATGAAACCCAAGGACACTTCCCCTATTTTGTGCTCCCGAATTGGAATTCGGGGTTACTTACTGCGAGACTTTCGAGCGGCGGTAGCGTAACGCTAATTTCTGAATCGGGATCGTTTGGAAGCAGGAGTCTGACATGCAGGCTGAGCTGACATCTTCGGACCGTGACGCGGTGCGGGCGCTCGTGACCCGGTGGAAGGCGGATCCTAACGCGACTTACGCGACGTGGTTCCTGTGGGAGGAACGGCTCAAGAATTTCCGTTCGATCCGGCGCGGCATTGCCCAGGTCATCGCGGAGATTGAGGCGGGAACGTTCGGGAACGTGTATAAAGGGTCGTCCCTGGAGACGGTGGTCGGCTCGATTGCGGAGCAGCGGCAGGTCTTCAAGGGCGCGGATCACGCTTTTCTCTGGAAGCCGAAGCTGCGTATCCCGGATATCTACGAGCATCGCGAGAACCAACTGGCTTTCGGGCGATTCCTGGACTCATGTATCTGCTGCACGAGCGAGGCGGACGTGGTGGCGGCAATCCGCCAACTCGACGCCCGCAAGATCAAGGGCTTGGGTCCGGCGGCGGCGAATCTGCTTTACTTCCTGCACCCGACCATTGCGCCGCCGTTCAACACGGCCATCGTCAAGGGGTACAACGCGCTCACGGGCGCGAACGTGAAGCTCGGCCGTTGGGAGGAGTACCTGGCCATGCGGTCCGGAATCGTTGCGGCAAATACACGATATCGAGACCTACTATCGAACGACCTCGGCGCGATCGCAGGTCTGCTCTTCGATGTCGGTTCCGGAAGATACGCCGCCCCGCCAAGGGCAGACGACGAAGCGGCGCGCGCGGCGTGGGAGGCAGACTTGGCCCGCGTCCGCGAAGAAAGCGCCAGGGACGAGAAGCTGCTGGCCACCGCACGAGACGGCGACCGGACCCACGTGGAGGTGCAAGGCTGGCTGCGCGACCTTGGCCGTGGACTGGGCTTTCAGGTTTGGGTGGCCGCCAACGATCGTGCACGAACGTATGTCGGGGGACGGCTGGGCGACGGCTGTCTGGAGACGCTACCCCAGTCGCTCGCGGGCATCCCGGGCGCAGATGCCGTTCGCCTCATAGACGTGCTCTGGTTCGAACCTGGAACGTTACACGTGGCCGCCGCGTTCGAGGTGGAGCATACCACCTCGATCTACTCGGGTATCGTTCGTTTGCTGGATTTGGCGCTGGGCGGGGCTGCCGAGTCCGCTCGAGGCCTTTTTCTCGTCGCACCGGATGACCGCGAGGACGATGTTCGCGCTCAGTTGGCGAGACCGGCGTTCAGCAGGATTGGCGACATGCAGGTGCGGTTCCTCCCGTACAGCGAGTTGGAGACGCACCGGCACTCCATGGCGCGGTTCGGACAAGGAATGAAAGCCGTCGAGGCCGTGGCGCGGGCGCTGTAGGGGGGATTATGATTCGCCGTATTGCCCGCGGCGTCGGGTATGCGTCCCTGCTCCAAAATACTACCAATTATGCACTGGAGTCGAGGGTATACCCCATTACTTCTTATTCTTCCACTGCTGATCGAGACGAACCCCTGCGTGTCGTCCGGCGGCCCCAATACGATTACACGGCCTGTCCCGCGATGGTCATCGGGCCATCACCAAGCGGTCGCACCGATGGGGTTGCCGGCGTAATGGCACCGGTTGGCGCAGTCGTTTCCGTTATCGGGGGTCTGCCAGTTGTGAGGATACCATGCTGTAGCGATTCCATGCTTATAGACCACTGGCCGCACTTGGTTTGTCTCGGGGTCGAGGAAGACGTCGTCCGCGTCCGAGGTACCCGTCGTCGCCAACTCGAAATCCCTCGCAAGACCGTAAGCATGGCACGCGACGCAGGCGACATCCGTGCCGATTCCGTCCATGTGCAGGGCGACGGCCAGCGTGGTATGGGTGGCGGAGTGACAGGTGACGCATTGGACGTCGCCATCCACATCCCACTCGTAGGGCAGGCCGGGCAGCAAGTGGACATCCCCGGTTGCCCCTCCATGGCAATCCGCACAGGCGAAGCCGGCATGCGCGGTGTTTATGCCTCCCGTGGGGAGACTTGGATCTCCGGAGGCCCACAGCTCGTATGCTTGCGGATGCCTCTTCACATCGGTCGCAATGACACTGTCATAGGTCGTATGTTCGGCATCGGTCCAATAATACGCCACCTTGGCGGGCTTGTAGAACCCGGTATGGCAGGCCTCGCATACCCCTTCCGTGTCATCGGCAAAATAGTTCCCCCTACGAAACTCGTGGGAAACGACATTGGTCGTCCAATCCATCTCGAATTCGGACATCTTGTCGTTGAAGCCCGCGGCGGGATAGGCCGCCTGATTCAGGTCCCAAAAGTCGAAGGGATTCCCGGACGCTGCGCGTTTAATGGTGGTCTTGAAATGGCACGTCGAGCATGACGCGTGGCACCGATTGCAGTCACCTGCCGCATAGTCCTCCCCGCAGGTTTTGCCGACGGCCGCCGAGAGTTCGGCGTCGATCCTGGCGTTGCGGTGCTTGAAGATGGTGGCGTGGGCGCTATACGCAAAGCCGGCGTGGTCGGAATGGCAGGTCACACAACTCCGGGAGGCGGCCGTATAGTAGTTCCGGGTGCGCACGATGTCGTTCGTGGCCATTGCCTCGACTGTTTGCTTGCGGCTGAAGCGGGCCCAACCGCCATATGTCTTGGCGACCGGCCCGTGAGAGCCGCCGCTGGCGTTGATGTCGTTGTGGCAACTGACGCAGAGTTGGTCGCCGTGGACCGAGGCGGCAAATTGTATTTCATCCACGTATAGGGGAATGATCTCCGGGTTACCCAGATCGTTGACGATGGTTTTCGTAAGGCTTACAGACCCATGACAACCTGCGGAGAGACAAGTCTTATTAGTGACCTGATCGACCTGGAGCGGCGGGCAGACCGGGCAACCCGTCAGCGGTATCACCAGCGCCAATACTAGCGCCATTTCGACATATCCAAGCATCCGTTTCATCGCAATCCTCCCTTGCCCACCTGGGCCGTAAACTAGTATCGCGGAAGCGCATTACGCGTTTCCGGGATTTCACACGTTAGTTGGGTGGTGTCTGAGGGGACAGCGAAGGAAAAACGCCAAGTGACTAGCCCTTTCGTTAGAGAAAGGCCCCCATAAGGCAAGTTTATCACGATACAACCATCCCCCTGTCCATCGTTGGACCTTCCAAGACTCTGAACGCTTGCAGGAACAGCGCGCTCACATCTTAGAATAAAACGAAAATACTCCGAAATCTATGCTAAGTCAAGATCTTTTTTTGGGCCAAGTTTGCGGAACCAGTGGGGAACCGCTGAAAGCAGAGGAAACCAGGGATGCTACGTGTCTCTTGGGATCAGGCATTGGAATTCGAGGTTACGTAGCGCGTTCGCGAAGGACAAAGGAGAAGAAGAAGGACAAAGGATAAAGGACAAAGGATAAATGAGCCAGGACCAATATGGTTTCGGCGGATTACGATCCACCGTACGTTGGTAAACCTGGGAATGCACCCGGGTGAATGCGACGGCGATATGCGTCCCAAAGAAGCCGCACGGCCCTCTTTGGACTGGGGGAGCTTGCTGCCTGTCCGCAACCCCAGGCTTTTGCCTTTATCGTCGTGGCTTTCCTACAAGTCGCGAGCAAGCTCGCTTTAAGAAAGCGGGAGCAAGCACCCGCACTCCAAAGCGTCCGGGGATCGTGGCGTGCCGAGTTGCGTTTGTGGCATTATGTGGGGCGGTAGGCTCGTGGAGGGAGGGGATATGAGCAAAACGACGTGGGGTTTGAACCGGCGGGATTTTATTAAGGGTACGGCGAAGGCGGCGGCCGGGGTGGTCGCGGGTTTGGCGGCTGTGAAGGGGGCGCGGGCGGAGGTGTACAAATCCATCCTGCCGTCGTCGGTCAT
>JACQVH010000027.1 GCA_016209895.1 Candidatus Hydrogenedentota bacterium
CGGTAATGGACACTTTGCCGCAGTTCGGCGCGCTCGTGACGAACGGGCAGGAAGAATTGGCTTCGTTGGCGTATCTGATCACGATGCGCTGGGTATCCGCAAATTCCGATATCATCGGTAAAATTGGCGAGTATTACGAAACACGCCTGCTCGAACTCGCGGCGCAGCATACGCAGTTTATCTCGGCAATTGAAGGCCGACGCCATCTGGCCGGAATCTACTTCCATGAACTGGAGCCGGCGAAAGCGTTCGCGCGCTATCTCAATTCGGCGGGGCTGGACATCAGCGTACAGACCTACAAGGCCGGCTGCCCGCCCAGCGCACTGACCAAGCTCCCGTTGATTGCCGGCTTTGAAGTCGTGGACCTCATTGAGTCGAAGATGCAACTGGCCTTGAAAGGCATGAAGAACCAAACAGCACGGAGCGCTCGACATGAAGAGTGAGATTCTCCTCGGTGTGGACCTCGGCACCACGGTCCTTAAAGTGGCGGTATTCGATTCCGCCACCGGCCAAGTCCTCGCTCAAGCCGCGCGGCGATTACCGGTTACAGCGCGCGACGACGGCGCGCGCGAACAGGACTGGTCTCAGATCGAGCGCGCGCTCGACCAAGCCGTCGTGGAGGTCAAAAAACGTCTACGCAAAACCTGGAGTCGGGTCAGCGGCATCGGACTGGCTTCGCAGGCGGGCAGCGGTATTATCGTGGACCGCGGCTCCTTACGTCCGCTCACGCCTATGATTCTTTGGAATGATGCCCGTGCCGCTTCTCACATGGACGCGCTGGTCCGGAAAAAGCCAGTTCGGTTTTGGCAGAAGCATACGCTGCGCAACGTACCGTCAGCGGGATTAGGGCGATTGTTGTGGATTCGAGAGCGCCTACCTCGCCTGCTAAGCGCTTCGAATATCTACGTGGGCGCCGGCGAGTTTCTACTCTTCCGATTGACGGGCGTGTGGCGGCAGGACGCAGGCAGCGCGTTGCAGAATGGCTGTTACAATGCCGTCGAGGCGCGCCTTGATCAGACACTTCTTGACTTGGCGGGCGTGACGGCGGACATGGTAGCGCCCTTGCGCCAGGGACATGAATTGCATTCACTGACGCGCGACGCGGCCCGACGGCTGGGTCTCGGTGAAGGCATTCCGGTGGCCGGTCCGTATTTCGATCAAGAGGCCGGGTATCTGTCCTCGCTGGGAAGCACATCCCGCCCAATGCAATGCTCTCTCGGTACGGCGTGGGTGGGTAATTTCGCGTTGCCGGAACGCTATCAGGGCGGGTCACCGTTTCAGATCGTGGTGCCGAATCCCTCCGGCGACGGACGCCTGGTCGTGCAACCGCTGCTCACCGGCAACGTATCCTGGGACTGGGTGCTACAACATCTGATTCACAAAAACATCGAGAAAGCGCTGGAAAGGACCAAGCCGCTGTTCGAGCAATTACTGCTGCCGCCGAACGGCCTCGTTGCCATTCCCTGGCTGACGCAAACCAACCCATTCTGCGCGGAGTCCTTCGGGGCGGGCGTCTTCATCGGGCTGAGCACGGGGAATTCGCGGGACGATCTCGTGCGAGCGACGGCAGCGGGCCTGGCCTTCGAATTCGCCCGCGTATTTGACGGCGTAAAAAGCGCGCAGGTAGTGGACGGGTTGGTGCTGACCGGCGGCGCCAGCAAAGGGAAATGCTTTCAGCTACTTTTCTCCGCGCTCATGGCGCCTCTGCCCGTGTTCGTACAAACGGAGGACTTGGCGCCGGCGCGCGGCGCGATATACGCCTTCAGTCCGAAGGCCGCGCAAGCGCCGGTGCGGTGCGTACGTCGGCCCGCAAAGACGGGCCTGGAACGGATTGCCCATCAATTCTCGCTGTACCGTCGCATCTTCGACCAATTGTACCGCAACGTGCCCGGAGCCGGCGCGTATGAAGTAGGAAACGCGGAAAGGAGGAAATGATGTTCGCGACACCGCGTATCGGACTGATGCCGCTGTATCTCAAGCTTTATGACGACCGAAACCCCGAGTTGCGCCGGGAATTCGAACCGTTCATCGAAGCAGTTACGGCTGGCTTTCGGCGGGAAGGCATTGAAGTTGTGCGCGCGCCGGTGTGTCGGACCCGCGAGGAATTCGAGCGAGCCGACGCGAACTTGGAAACCGAGATGCTCGATCTGCTGGTGACGCTGCATCTGGCCTACTCGCCGTCGCTAGAGTCGGCAGATATTCTCGCGGACGCCAGTTGCACGGTGCTGATGCTGGATACGACGATGGATTATGACTTTGGACAGGAAGTGCTCCCGCAACGGCTGATGTTCAACCACGGCATTCATGGCCTCCAGGATCTCGCCTCGATGCTGCGACGTCGCGGCAAACGCTGCCACATCGTCGCCGGTCACGTGACCGAATCGGATGTAGTGTCGCGCGCTGCTAACGTCGCACGCGCGGCGTATGCGGCCAATAGGTTCTCCGACATGCGCGCCCTCCGCATCGGGAACAGCTTCTCAGGTATGGGCGACTTCGCCGTGGAAGACGAGACACTCGCGCGGGCATTGGGCATCACTTCTGACCAGTTCGCGATACATACACTGGCAGAACAGGTGGCGCAGGTTCGTCCGGAAGAGATTGATCAAGAACTGGCCGCAGACCGAACACGCTTTGAGATTGACTTGCCGGAAGACGTGCATCGTCGTTCCGTGAAGGTGGGCTTGGGGCTTCGGCGGCTATTGGATGAGGGCGAGTATGACGCGTTCAGCATGAACTTTCTGGCCTTTGACTCGAACGAGGGACCGGTAGACACCGTACCGTTCCTGGAGGCTTCAAAAGCGATGGAACGCGGCGTTGGTTACGCGGGAGAAGGCGACGTCCTCACGGCGTCCCTCGTGGGCGCGCTGAGTCAAGGATTCGGCAAGACGACGTTTACTGAGATGTTTTGCCCCGACTGGAAAGGAAACGCGATCTTCATTTCACACATGGGCGAATTCAACCCGGCCTGCGCGGCGACCAAACCCCGGCTATGCGAGAAAGAATGGCCGTTTACCAACGCTAAGACGCCGGCGATCCTTACGTGCGCGCCCGCGCCGGGTCCGGCAACACTGGTCAATCTTGCGCCCGGACCGGATGATTCGTTCTCGTTGATTGTCGCGCCGGTACAAGTGCTGCCGGATGAAACCGGAACGCCCTGGCGAGACTGGTTAAGGGGGTGGATTCGTCCTGCCGGTTGTGTTCCTCGATTCTTGGAAAGGTACTCCGAATCGGGCGGTACCCACCATTGCGCTCTCATGATTGGTGACCGCGTCGAGCCGCTGAAGGCCTTCGCGGAATTCGCCGGTCTCGAGTGTCACATCTTGCAAGAAGACGAAAGGGCAGATTAGAAGGACGGCAGACTTTCTAGTCTGCCGACTTGGATGATGAATAGATGTGGAAGGAAACAACGAAACATGAACGTAACCTGAAGATTTTCCGGGAGGAATTTGAAGGTTTTCTGCCGGAACGAATCCTGGATTTCCATGTGCATGTGTTCAATGAAGGGGTGACTGCGCCGGACAAACCCGTCTCCGCGGGCGGAAACCCTATTGCCAAGTACGACCTCAATGATCTGAGCCGGGACTTGCTGGAAGTGTATCCTGGCCGGGAGTCTATGGCCGTTTGCTTCGGTTTCCCGGAACCGAGCTACGACGAACACAGGAACAATGATTATCTCGCCGGGGCCTGTGACAACCGGCGCTTCTTTGCCTTCCGTTTATTCAATCCGAACGTTGACACCGCCGCCGACATCGAATCGGACCTTGGTTCCGGCAGGTTCCTCGGACTGAAGCCGTATCCGGACTACGTCGGCAAGGCGGATGTGCATTCGGTCGAAATTCGGGATATGCTTCCCGACCCGGTAATGGAAATCGTCAACCGGCGGAGCTCCATCATCATGTTGCACATCCCCCGAAAAGACCGCCTCGCCGATCCGCTGAATCAACGGCAGATACGGCAACTCGCCCAGTCGTACCCGAGAGCCAAGATTATCCTCGCGCACATCGGACGCGCCTACTTTCTCAAGAACATCGTCGGTAATCTCGAATCATTGATAGACCTGGACAATGTGCATTACGACCTCGCCATGGTAAATCACTGGGAGGTGATGGAATACCTGTTTCGGACGGTCCCTGCGGAACGTATTCTGTATGGGACCGACATTCCCATCGGCCTCGCGCCGGGAAAGTCCGTCGAGATTAATGATCAGTACACGTACGTGACGCCGGTTCCCTGGCATCTTTCGATCTCCGATGACCACGGCAAACTCGTATTTACGTCGTTTCTCTACGAAGAACTGAGGGCCAACAAGAGGGCCGTGAGCCGCCTTTCATTGTCCTCATCTTTTTTGCGAGCGATCTTCTACGAAAACGGCATGCGGCTGCTGGCAAGCGCCAAAAGAAAGATGGAAGGCGAAATATGAAGTGCCCCACATGCCAGGCGCGCCTGCAACACCTGAATAAGCTCGGCGTTAACGTGGACGTATGTTCTCGCTGCAAGGGCGGGCGGCTTGATGCCGCGAGGGTCTAATCCCCACCTTCAGGAACAGATGTCGAAAGCAGTGGTGTTGTTCAGATGTGGATTGCCCTGCCGTCCACGTTCAGCGCCGCTTCTCTGAACGCTTCGGCGAGGGTCGGGTGGGCGTGGCAGGTTCGGGCGATGTCTTCGCTGCTGGCGCCGAATTCCATGGCGAGGGCGGCTTCCGCGATGAGGTCGCCGGCGCGCGGGCCGATGATGTGGACCCCCAGGACGCGGTCCGTCTCGGCGTTGGCGAGGATTTTGATGCGGCCGTCAATTTGACCGAGGGCTTTCGCCCGGCCATTGGCGACGAACGGGAAGACCCCTTTGCGATACTCGATGGCAGCCTCTTTAAGTTCCTCTTCAGTCTTGCCCACTGAGGCAATCTCCGGCTGGGTGTATACCACCCCGGGGATGGCGTCGTAATTCACGTGGCCATAGCCGGCAACCAGTTGCTCCACACAGGCCATTCCCTCATCTTCAGCTTTGTGCGCCAACATCGCGCCGCCGATGACATCGCCGATGGCGTAGATGCCGGGGACGCTGGTAGCGTACTGTTCGTCCACCATAATGCGGCCTTTGGGACCACACTCGACATTCACTGTGTCCAGGCCGAGACCGACCGTATTGGGTACGCGACCCACCGCCACCAGGACGTGGTCGCCGCGTACCGCTTCCTGGCCTTCGATATCCACGACACAGCCCTGCTCGTCTACTCGCGCACTGGTGACTTTGCAGCTCAGGCGGAAGTTCAGCCCCTGCTTCTTGAACGTCTTGAGCGCTTCCGCCGCCAATTCGCCGTCCATGCCAGGGAGGATGCGATCGAGGTATTCGAGCACGGTCACCTCCGAGCCGAGCCGCCGCCACACGGAACCAAGTTCCAGACCGATATAGCCCGCGCCGATCACAATCAGATGCTTCGGCACTTCCGGGTAGGCCAGCGCCTCCGTGCTGGTTCCGATGCGATTTCCGTCAATTTCCACGCCGGGCAGGGGCGCCGACTTGCTGCCCGTCGCAATGAGAATGTGCTTGGCTGTGATTTCGCCGGCTTCGTCGCCTTCGATTGCCACTCGACCCGGGGCCAGAATACGTCCGCGCCCCGCGTAACGTGTTACCTTGTTCTTCTTGAACAACGATTCGATACCCTGGGTGAGCGTACGGACAATTGTGTCCTTACGCTTCAGCATCGCCGCCAAGTCCAGCTCGACGTTGCCCAGCTTGATACCGTGCCGACCTAACTCTTGTCGAGCCTCCCAGTATCGTTCACTGGATTCGAGGAGTGCCTTGCTCGGAATACATCCGACCCGGAGGCACGTGCCGCCGAGCGCTTTCTCCTCTTCGATACAGGCCGCGTTCAGGCCGAGTTGAGCTGCGCGAATTGCCGCTACATAACCGCCGGGACCCGCGCCAATGACCACCAAGTCGTATGAATCCATGCGCTTCCCCTTCTCGCTTGCGATGAGAAAAAGTCTACCACGAATCACACGAATCACACGAATTAGAAAACTGAAATTGCGGTATTAGAGTCGGGCCCTGTGGACCTGGTGGTCAGAGTGGACACGACGGACATGCAGATTCAGATTTCCAGGAGCATCCGAGGGGGGTCTTCGATGATCTCTTTGATGCGGAGGAGGAACGTGACCGCTTCGCGCCCGTCCACGAGGCGATGATCGTAGGTGAGCGCGACGTACATCATGGGTCGAATAACGACTTGGCCGGAACGCGCCACGGGGCGATCCTGAATCGCGTGCATGCCCAATACGCCGCTTTGGGGAGGATTCACAATGGGCGTAGACAACAACGAGCCGTAAATGCCCCCGTTGCTGATGGTGAAGGTGCCGCCCTGAAGTTCTCCGATCTGCAGTTTGTTTTCTTTGGCGCGCCGCGCGAAGTCCGCGATAGCTTGTTCAATCTCAGCGAAACTCAGCCGCTCGGCGCCGCGTAAAACCGGCACCACCAGCCCTTTCCCGCTCCCTACCGCGATCCCGATGTCGTAGTAATTGCGGTAGACGATGTCCTCTCCACGTATTTCGGCGTTCAGCGCCGGGACTTCCTTAAGCGCCTCAATCGTGGCTTTAACAAAGAAGGACATGAATCCGACTTTGATCTGATAACGCTCCTGAAACTGTTCCTGATATTCGCGGCGCAACGCGATCACCGCGGTCATGTCAATCTCGTTAAACGTCGTCAAGAGGGCGGCCGTCTGCTGCGCTTCAACCAGACGTTGCGCGATACGACGACGAATCGAAGTCATCGGAACGATTTCTTCCTCGCGAATTTCCGGCGCAGGCGTGGTCGGCGACGGCTCCGCCGCAGGTTCCGCAGATGCCGGTTCGGCAAATTTGAGTACGTCTTCCTTGAGCAAGCGCCCACCCTTGCCGCTGGCCGAAACCTCGGCGGTGGACAGTCCCTTCTCGGCAAGCACTCGGCGCGCCGCCGGCGACACCGCGGGCTCGCTGCGGCGCGGTGTTTCCTTCGGGGCCGCTTCTTCGCGCGACGCCGGCGGCGGAGCAACTGGTTCTTTGGACTTCTTCTTCGAGACCTGCTTCACGGCCGCAACCGAACCCGCGCCGTCCGCTTCGATGTAGCCGATGACTTCGCCGATGGCGGCGGTTTCGCCGGTCTTTTTCAAAAGGCGGCTGATTTTTCCGGAAGCGGGCGCAGGAAGTTCGACGGTAGCTTTGTCGGATTCCAACTCGACGACGGGGTCGTCACGCCGGACGTCTTCACCCTCGGACTTGAGCCAGCTACCGATCTGGACTTCCGTAATGGATTCGCCAAGCGCTGGCACAATCAATTCAGTGGCCATAACTTCCGATGTTTCCTCCCTACCGCGCGAAGGCCCGCGCAATCAGTTCCTTCTGTTCCAGCTTGTGGCTGCCGGCCGAACCGGTGGCGGGGCTGGCCGATGCGATGCGCGCGACGCAGGTGAACGGGAACCGGCCAAGAAGCCGTCCTCCGAGATTGAGATACAGATGGCGCCAGGCACCCATGTTTTCCGGCTCTTCTTGCACCCACACTACCGATGTTTCCGGCGGATACGACGCAAACGCGGATTCCAGAATCTGCGGCGGCAGCGGATACAATTGCTCGACGCGCAGAATAGCCACGTCCTCATAGCTATGCTCACGCCGCTCCTGAGCAAGTTCATAATAGATCTTCCCACAGCAAAGAAGCACGCGTCGAACCGCTTTCCGGTTCGGTTCCTCATCCGCCAGGACGCGCTGGAATCTTCCGTCGGTAAACGCTTCGAGCGGCGAGACCACGGCCGGATGGCGGAGCAGGCTTTTGGGCGTCATTACAATCAACGGCTTGCGCCATGCTCGCAGCGCCTGGCGGCGCAAGAGGTGAAAGAATTGCGCCGGCGTAGACGGAACCGCTACCTGAATATTATCTTCCGACGCCAGAAGGAGGAAACGTTCGAGCCGCGCACTCGAATGCTCTGGGCCCATGCCTTCGAAGCCGTGTGGGAGCAGCAAGACCAACCCGGAAAGGCTCCCCCACTTGTCCTCGCCGCTCGCAATGAATTGGTCAATGATAACTTGGCCGGCGTTGCAGAAGTCGCCGAATTGCGCTTCCCAGAGCACGAGCGCATCTGGAAAAGCGCCGCTGTAACCGTATTCGAATCCGAGTACGCCGGCCTCGGACAGCGGGCTATTGATGACTTCGATAGGAGCCTGATTCTTGGCCAAGTGCTGCAGCGGCATGTAGGTGTGGCCGTCTTCGTAGTCGTGCAATAGGGTATGGCGATGGCTGAACGTGCCGCGGCCGCTGTCCTGTCCGCTCAGGCGCACGCGCGTGCCGGCCACGGCAAGGGTTCCGAGCGCCAGCGCCTCGGCGGCGGACCAATCCAACGGTTTCTCGCCGCGAGCCATGTGCCGGCGTTGCTCCATCCAACGTTCGAGTTTCGGATGTAGATGGAAGCCCTCCGGGAGCTGGTTCAATAGTTCGAGCAAGCGAACCAGATGTTGGCGCTCGACGCTGGTGTTCACGTCCTTTGATGGGTCGTCCGGACCACCGTGGTAACCTTTCCAAACACGTCCGAGAACGCTGGGACGCGGTCGTTGGTCGGCCTCCCGAACGATGGCAAATTCTTGTTCGAGTAGGCTGTGGCGCCGATCCACGATTTCTTCGGCCTCTTCCGCCGTCACGCCATCGAGGGTGAGTAAGTGCTCCAGATAGCCCTGACGGACTGATTCCCGCTGCTGGATCGCCCGGTACATGACGGGCTGCGTAAACGAAGGCTCATCGCCCTCGTTATGTCCGCGCCGCCGATAGCAATACATATCAATGACCACGTCGCGCCCGAACTCCCGGCGGAATTCCATCGCTAGTTTAACTACCTGCGCCACAGCTTCGGGGTCTTCACCGTTAACGTGAAAGATGGGAATCTGAAGCATTTTCGCGACGTCGGTGGCATAGCCGCTCGAGCGGCCTTCGTCCGGAGTCGTCGTGAATCCGAGTTGGTTGTTCACGATTACGTGCAACGTCCCTCCCACCTTGTAGCCATCCAGTTCACTCAGGTTCAGGGTTTCCTGGACAATGCCCTCCCCCGCAAACGCGGCGTCGCCGTGGATCAGCAGCACCATGTACTGATCGCGATCCAGATCGCCCATCCGGTCCTGCTTGGCGCGCATGCGGCCCAACGCCACCGGGTTCACGAATTCGAGGTGGCTCGGATTGAAGCACAGCGCGAGGTGGACCGAATGGCCGCAGGCCGTCATCCAATCGTTGTGGTATCCAAGGTGGTACTTCACATCGCCGCCACCAATATGGCTTCCTGCATCAATGTCCTCGAATTCGCGGAAGATTTGGCGTGGATTCTTCCCAATGACATTAGCCAGTACGTTGAGCCGGCCGCGGTGGGCCATGCCGATGACAATTTCATTGATACCCTGCTCGCCGGCCTTCTCGATGGCCAAATCGAGCAACGGAATCAGGCTCTCCGCTCCTTCGAGGGAAAAGCTCTTCGCACCGGTAAACTTCTTTTGAATGAATTCCTCAAAGATGACCGCGTCCGTAAGCCGCGTGAGAATGCGCAACTGCTCGTCGCGGCTCAACTCGAGGCGATTCTCGGTGCCCTCCATCCGCTCTTGGAGCCAGTTGCGCACGGCGAGGTCGTCAATGTGCATGAACTGGGCGCCGATCGAGCGACAATACGTGTTGCGAAGACGCTCGACGATTTGGCGCAGGGTGAGGACGTCCGCGCCCGGTACAAATTCGGTCGAAAAAGGAATGTCGAAATCTTTTTCCGTGAACCCGTGATACGCCGGGTCCAGTTCCGGCGGCTGCGGACGCGACGTGCCCAGGGGGTCCAACTGCGCCACGATGTGCCCCCGCACGCGGTAATTGCGGATGAGTTGGTCCACGCGGTGCTGGAGTGTCGCCATTTCCGAAACACGCAAAGGCGCTTCGGCAGCACCGGCACGCGGCGTAGGATTGAACACGCTCCGGCGGCGAAACGTCGGACCCAGTGCCATCGCGGACTTCGGCCCGTTGCCATGCGGCATCTGCTCAAAATACTGCCGCCAGTCCGCTGGGACGGAGGAGGGGTCACGCCGGAAATCCGCATACCGCGCCTCGATGAAGTCCAAATTCAAGACATTCGGCTCGAACGTAAGCTTTTCCATGTCAGCCTTTCCCAAGGGAGCCCGGGCAGGCAAGAAATGCCTACCTTTGATGGTAACCCAGGCCAGGCAAACAGACATTCCCGAATCCGGCGGGATTCGTAAATTTGAAGCAATGAAATGACTGAGGGAACCTTCAATCTACGAATGTGGGGCTAGCTGTAATCGGCCGTTCCGGATCAGGGGGCCACCTTGCCACCGCTCGTGCATGAGGCAGAGCGTCTTGTCCTACCCTTCGACCGGGAATTCACCGCAAGAGGAGGCGCGTTAGAAAAATGCGTTGAAATGCCTCCGTTTGAGGATGCCCCCTTTGGAAGATCCGTCAATGGGACTAATACTGACCTTGCGTATATTAGGCAGTTCCCAGTCAACCAATATTTTGTATCTTGTATCTCCTACGGTATGATATGCCTCAAGCTGAACGGTCCCTTCATACTGCTGAGTGTTATAGGTGTTGTCTTTGACCATGGAGACTCGGTAGTCCCAAGTATCCCCTGCCGTAGCTTGATCCCATACCTTGCAGAAATAGGAACCCGACTTCATTTTGGTATCTTCCTCAACATTTAGATTGCCGCCCAGATTGAATCCTTGGCCTGCCAAGAGCTGATCCGGGTACTGGAACTCAATAGATAGCGTCTGATCGTCCCAATCACCATGTACGATCGTTAAGTCAAGTCCGTCCTGGATGTAGTACATCGCTTCGCCGGTAAAGACTTTCACAAGAACAGGCAAGAGCATTACCACGAGAATGATAGCGATCCCAATCTTCAATCCTGTACCCATAACGCCTAGCTCCCAGCCTATGCAGTCGTAGCTAACCAACCTAGCGCGGATCGTATTCCGCCGCTCGGGGTTAAGTGGTAGGTCTGCGTCTCAGCGGATTACCCTCCGCCGTACTTGCACAGATCGTCGTGCGGCGGAAACGGCGCCGCTCGTCCCGCGTGATACTCGGACAATGCTTCCCTCGCCAACGCGTCGAGCCCACCCGCCTTCATGTCCTCTTCGATCTCCCGGTCCCATTCGTCTTCAAACCTGGTTTTTGATCCACGTGATTAGACGCTAAAATGGTCTCGTGACAGACGCTCGATGGCGGCCTGAATTTCCTCCACGGTACTCATGATTTGACTTTTGGCGCCGCGCACAACGGTAGCGGCGTAAGACGTGATTACTTTAAACCCGATCTTCACACCAGTATAGCACACCCTCGGACGAACACGTAACGATCCGCGAATTCAAATTCTAAGTGCAACCGCCGGTTGACATCTGTAGTCAGAAGTGTCAATCTGCTGCCCTTTGTTTGGGCGGCGCAGGTGGTGGGGATGGAATGACTTCAAAAGATGCGGAAGGCGAAATGAGGAGATGGAATTCATGAACAGGATATTGTGTCAATCGGCAATGCGGTTTCTGCTGGTCACCGTCTGCGTCGTAGCCGTCGGCTGTGCCCACGTCAGTGACCGGACGAAGGTCGGGCGGAGAACTTCGCTCGATCGCTACGTGGCGGCGGCGGACTCGAACTATTCCTATAAGCTGGTGAACACGATTAAGGGCGAAGGGGTAACGACCTATGTCCTCGAAATGACCTCACAGTCGTGGCGCAATCCGAAGGAAGTGGACCGCCCCCTTTGGACGCACTGGGTCGTCATCGCCAAGCCGGATAAGGTGAGCCACAGCACCGGGCTCCTTTTTATCGGCGGCGGTCGGAACGGTGGGGAGCCACCCGACCGCTTGGAACCCCGACTCGGGAAAGTGGCGACGGCGACCGAGTCCATCGTAACGGAATTACGTATGGTTCCAAATCAGCCGCTGGTCTTCGTGGGTGACGAAACTCGGCAGCGTTCCGAGGACGAGTTGATTGCCTACACCTGGGACAAGTTCATGCGAACGGGAGACGACCTGTGGCCGGCCCGTCTACCGATGACAAAGAGCGCGGTACGCGCCATGGACACCGTCACGTCGTTTTGCGCCAGCGCGGAAGGCGGCAACCTCGCCGTGAACACCTTTGTGGTGGCCGGCGGATCGAAGCGCGGCTGGACCACGTGGACCACGGCGGCGGTGGACAACCGGGTGATCGCGATCATCCCGATGGTGATTGATCTCCTCAACCTTCAGGAATCTTTCAAACACCATTACGCCGCCTATGGATTCTGGGCCGAGGCAGTCGGCGACTACACCGACATGAAGGTCATGGACTGGATGAACACGAGAGAATACGACGAGTTGATGAAGATCGTGGAACCGTTCTCGTACCGGAAGCGCCTGACGCTGCCCAAATTCATCATGAACGCCTCCGGCGATGAATTTTTCCTGCCCGACTCGTCCCAGTTCTATTGGGATAAGCTGCTTGGCGAGAAGTACTTGCGATATGTGCCCAATACGGGGCACTCGCTGGCGCGAACCGACGCGGTTGAAAGTCTGGTCGCGTTTTACTATTCGATTCTCAATGATAAGCCGCGGCCTCGCTATTCCTGGAAAGTCCTGTCCGACGGCGCTATTCGAGTGGAAACTCCCGACCAACCCTTGGAAGTAAAGCTGTGGCAAGCCACAAATCCGAATGCGCGCGACTTCCGCTTCCAAACCATCAAGGACGCGTACCAGAGTTCGCCGCTCGCCGAACAGTCGAAAGGCGTATATCTCGCCCAAGTGCCCAAGCCGGAAAAAGGTTGGACCGCGTATTTCGTCGAATTGACATTTCCCAGCGGCGGTCCGGTACCGTTCAAGGTCACGTCGCAAGTCTGCGTAACGCCGGATACCCTGCCGTTCGAAGGAAAACTCGAAGCGATGAAGTTGTCGCCGCAGCGGTGACCAACACCAAGTTTCGTGGGAGTTCCGGCGTTCATCAGGCGTGTCGCACTGGTCGGACCTGTCCGACGGGTCAGACAGGTCCGACCTAAGTCTTCTGGGAATACGGCGTCACTCCCTGAAACTTGCCACTGGTGGCGCTGGTCAGAGTCGTGGTATGAAACCCGTTTTCCGAAGCATACTTACAGCCGCTGTGATCGCCTTGGCCATCGAGGGGTTCACGGTAGGGGTAGTGGCGCCACGGCTGCCCGGCGTGGCAGGACATCCGGACTTTCAGGAGGAACGCTTAATTGTTCGACCTGGCGTTCCCCTGCTTCGGCTGCGGAACGCAGATGGCGCGATTCAAGTCCGGGCGACGGATCGGTCCGATATTTCGGTCGCGGCTGACATCTCGGCGTGTGTGCGCCGCGAACTCCCGCTCGAGGCCGCAAGAAGCTACGTAGCGACCCTGGTCCAGGTGACCGAAGACGCGAATACCCTCAGTATTCAGACCGAACCCGCCGAGCGGCCGGATAACCTGCGTTTGCGGGTGGATTACGCCGTCGAGATACCCCTCGGAACGGACCTCGAGGTAGATAGCGCCAACGGAAACATCTGGGTGTCCAAAGGATGTGGACGAGTCACCGCCCGGGGGCGTAACACCGACATCGAGGTAGTCGAGCCGCGAGGCGTGGTGCTTGCGGAAAGCACCAATGGACGCTTGCGGGTTCTGGACGCGCCGGAGGATGTATCGCTGAAGACGGTCAACGGTAATGTGTACGCGCACATGCTGGGTGGAACCTTGACCGCTTCCACCAGTAACGGCGGGATCGTAGCGCGGGTCCTGCGGCCAACCGTCCGGCAGTGCCGCTTGACTAGCCACAACGGTGGGATTACAGTAATCCTGAATGACGGCTGTTCCGCACGGGTGGACGCAAAAACCGCATTGGGAAAGGTGCGGTGCGACCTACCCGTGGAAACGGCAAACGGCGCGCGGCGACGACGATTCCTGTGTGGTGTTATCGGAGAAGGGAAAACCGTGGTGGAGGCGGATACGTTGAACGGTAATGTTTGGATAGCGAGGGCGGACTAATGGCGGCACGTACGGTCGCGGCAACGACGCGGGAGGCGACCCTCGTCGGTCAAATGGTCTCCGACGAAGAATTGGTAGGCCGAACTAAAGGCGGCGAGGTCGAGGCCTTTTCGGAACTGGCGTTACGTTATCAGCAAATCGTCTACAGTCTCTCCTATCGCTTTATGCGCGACGCTGTCTCGGCGGAAGATATGGCGCAGGAATCGTTTCTGAAGGCGTATCGCCACATCCGTGGTTTCCGGGGCGAATGCAGTTTCTCGACGTGGTTGTACAGCGTAACGTGCAGCGTTTGCCTGACAGAACTGAATCGGCGCAAGAAGCGCGGCGAAGTCGAATTGCTGCCGAATCACGTGGGCACGGCTCGGGCCGCAGCCGAACGCTCCTTCGATCTTCCCGACATCGTACGCGAATGCGTCGGGCAACTGCCGGACCATTACGCGCGGGTCATTACGCTCTATTATCTGCAGGAGGCCCCTTACGAGGAAATTGCTCAAATGCTGGGCATCCCCATGGGCACGCTTAAGACCTGGATGCACCGGGCGCGCCGTCAACTGCGCCGGGTCGTCGAAAAAGTGATAATGAGACATGGATCAGAGACGGCCTTCTAATCTCGAAACGGTCGTTCACGGCGCAATCCGCACCGCGCCTTGCGAACGAGTGCCGCTGTATTTGCATCGAGCCGTGCGCAACCGCTTGCGCATCGCGGCCATGGCCGAGGGTGAGCGGAAGCATTTTCGCCGTTGTGTGACCACCTTGGGCGGCTTTTGTATCGCCCTCGTGACGCTCCTTGCTGGAACGATCTTCTTATTCAACAGTGATTCCTGGATCCGATACAGCATCCCGGGGGTTCTCGGCTACTACGACTACGCCATCAATTCCTGGGGACAGTTCACGCTCGAGGTTCCACTCCGGGCAGCCGGGGCCATGGCGGCAGGGATAGCGTTCCTCGTCCTGCTGCTGATCGGCATCAAACCTCTGCGACGCTACCTTACGTCCAATTCTCTGTAATTGATCAAATTCTCCTGTCGAACCGATTCCAGGCACGGGGACCAAGCGAGCTTCGGCATCAAACCGTGAGGAATGCTCTTGCCCCGAAGTACGTTGCCCGGAGTCATTGACGATATCTGACTTCGGGCTCGCGCACGAACGCTCCGCGGAACCGCGAGCGTTCGAGACTTTGGCACCGACTCGGAACGTGTCGAGACATTATCCGCCGATGGGCGCTTAATGGTCTAACTTGTTTATAATGAATAAGTTGCAGCGTATTATCGGGCCGAATTTTGTAGTCTTCCCTTCGGAAATGCGTTCTGTTATAATCGGCGGTTTCTGTTCGGAAAGATACAGGTAGATAATGGAAAGGAACGTCGGCGATGCCGGTCAAGTATCACTGTCCGAAATGTAACAAACGGTTCGTGGAATGGGGCGCGGAAAAACTGGGCTTCAAGTGCCCGGACTGCAAAAACGAAGAATTGGTACGAGTTGGCGTGGCCGAAGACCGCCCGATGAAGCGCCCCACACTCAAGCGCGGCACGCGTAAGGCCGCCCCGATAGCACCGGTCGTGGAAGAAGACGAGGCCCTGGTGCCCGACACCGAAGTTTTGGAAGAAGAAGAAGAAGTTACCGTTGAAGAAGAGCCCGCGGCCTTTGTGCCGGTCAGCGCCGAAGAAGCCGAGGTAGAATTCGTTCCGAATCCGGATGACTTGGTAGTGCAGGAATCCACTGAGGCGGAGGAAGTCGAATTGGAAGTTCCGGACGATCTCGCGTTCGGCGAAGTAGCGCCGCCCTTGGACGAGGAACCGGTCGAAGAACAAGAAGGCGTCGAGGAGGAGTGGCCGCAATAGCCTCCGGACTATCCTCTCGTTTTTGAGGCGCTCAGTTTCCGGGGGCGGGTGGCGGAGTCCCGGCAGGGGTCGGTGGCGCGGCAGGGGCGGGGGTTTCCGTCGTGGCGGGCGGTGTAG
>JACQVH010000239.1 GCA_016209895.1 Candidatus Hydrogenedentota bacterium
GCATACACGCGTCCTTCTTTGTCCACCACGGCCGCGCTCTCCCGATGTTCCGGCGCCGAGAATCCCCAACTCGTTATGAAGTCGCCGTTGTTGTTGTATTTCGCGATACTGATCTTTTTCCCCGAACCGTACTGCAGCGCCCCTTCATATCCCTCCTTGGTGCGCACCGTGACGTAGACGTTGCCCCACCGATCCCCCGTGCAACTATGGAAATACACCGGACCGTCAGGCGGGTCGCCATGGCAGAAGGCCGTAATGAAGTCGCCTTCCGAGTTGAACTTCTGCGTCGGCCCATAGTACCCCGACACGAACACGTCGGCGTTCCGGTCCACAAAAATCCCGTGCGGCGAATTGAACTGACCCGGATTCAATCCTTCCGTGCCCCAAGCGTAGAGGAACTCGCCCGCCGGGCTGTACACATTCACCCGCATATTGTCCACGTCCACGGTATAAAGCCTTCCCGCCGGATCGATATCCATACCATGCGCCCGCAGGATCATACTCGGCTTCATACCCTTCTCAGCGAAAATTTGCAGAAACTCGCCCTTCGGACTGAACACCTGAATACGCGGACGGTCCCCTTTGCTGTCCGTCACGAAAATCCGCCCCTCCGTGTCCGATAGCACCTGCCGCGGTTCCGTGAAGTACCCCTCTTCGCTCCCCTTGCCCTTGCCCAACTCGCCGAGATACTTGCCGTCCGGCGTGTAGCGGTGCACTTTGTTTCCAAACTGATCGGCAATCAGCAGGTTGCCGTCCTTGTCCAAGCCAATCCCATGCGGGTCCGTCAGATGGTCTGTGCTCTCCGTGCCTTTCACCACCGGTTCCGACCACGTCCCCAGCGACTTGTAGCGCGGCGGCGAGTCGCCCATGATCACCGTAGCCCGCAGGTACCGATTCGCAGCCTCCGGCGCCTCGGCGCAAATATGAATCTCGCGCGGCGTCGGGATCGCGGCCGGCGCCTTATACACGCCCGAAGTGTCAATCGTCCCCAGCGTCGCGTTCCCGCCCGAAATCTCATTGACCGACCACTTCACTTCTTTGGGCACATCGGCCCCCATCAGCCGCGTAGCGATCATAACGACTTTGAAACGTTGCTCCTGGCCCGGCTCGAGATTCACCACCGACGGGTGGATTGTAGCCCGGTGATTCCTCGGCAACGTCTGCCCCAAAGCCACCGGACTCAACGCGAGTACGGCCAACCACCAACCGCACCACCTGCAATTGCCGCTAAACCGCACTAATCCCTTCATCGCTCCTTCTCCTTTCGCCAATCCCCGTACCCTAACTCGCGAAACGAATGGCCTTCGCCCCACCGTTATAACACTCGGACAACGCCAACTAAAAGGTCGAACGCGCGAAATGAACATCGTGAACCCAAAAGCCGGAAAGGTTTCACTCGCGGCCTTGGCCGCATTGGGTGATTCGCGACAAGAATTTGTCGGTTGCCGATGTGACTGCCCCGGTCATTAACGGCATCCGTAGCTGCTCAAAATCATGGCAATCTCTGTGTGAAATTACTGCGCATTTGTTCCTCCCCGAATCCACAAGTCTCCGCACCTCACTCCCCATCTACCCAGTATTCGGTCTTATATCACAACCGTTTACGACCGATTTCTCCCGTGTTCGCCACACTGGAACGCAAGTTGCATATTTATATCAAATTGCGCGGGTCCAAGTCCGTTGACGCACGGTCTGCGTAATTGTTGAGCAATCGGCACCCGGCTCTTGACTATGCACCCCCGGGTTCAGATTTTTTAGTAGTATTCAAGAGTTTCGAATTGGTGTATAATGCGTTCTTTCAGTAAGACGGAACGACAGAAGCTGATGCTCTACGATGGTGGGGAGACACGTGTGGGGCGGACTTTCTAGTCTGCCCCCGGGGCTCCGCAATAGTGGGGAAAAGCTTCCCGATGCCAGGCCTGCTGAGCAGGCCCGTGGAACGTGGACGTTTTGCGCCCGTTACCGATGGGCGTGACGTTCGGCGCTAATGTAGCTCCCATTTGTGATGGGAGTGGCAGTTGAGGAGGGCTTATGGAGCGTGATCGCAATTTACTGTTTGGGGTATTCGCTGTACAACTCAACAAGGTGAGTCCCCTCAAACTCATCGAGATTGCCGCCGTGTGGGCTACCGACCCCTCGCGCAGTCTGAGCCAGCGACTGGTCGAGGCCGGACTCCTCTCCTCGAGGGACCAGCAAATGATCGGCACGCTCGTGGACGAAGCCGTCCGCGCCCACGGCGGGAACGCTTCCGACACGCTGCAATCCCTCGGCGGGAACGAGCTTCTGCAACGTAGCTACCTCGGCACCCTCGAACTCACGGACTCCGGCAGTATCCTCACCCGCCCCGGACCTCAGCCGGCTCACATCGAAATCGGAGAACTGGACGTGCGGGCGGTCGAAGAAACGCCGGGGCGCTACAGCAACATCAGCGAATACGCCCGCGGCGGAATGGGCCGCGTGCTCCTGGTTCACGACCAGCACTTCGGGCGCAACGTGGCCCTGAAAGAATTGCTGCCCGCGCAGTCGTCTTCCCCCGAGGCGGCGACCGAAACCCCGATCAGCCCGGTACGATTGTCGGCCCCGTACGTCGCGCGCTTTCTGCAAGAGGCGCGCATCACGGGACAACTCGAGCATCCCTCCATCGTGCCCGTCTACGAACTCGGCCACCGCCGCGACGGCACCTTGTACTACACGATGAAGTTGGTCCGCGGGCAGACCCTCTCCAAGACCCTCGCCCAGGCCGGCGCCCTCGAGAATCGGCTCAAGTTCGTGAATCATTTTCTCGGACTCTGCCACGCCATCGCCTATGCCCACGATCGCGGCGTCATTCACCGCGATATTAAGCCGGGCAACGTCATGGTCGGCGAATTCGGCGAAACCGTCGTGATTGACTGGGGACTGGCCAAAATCAAGGGGCAGAACGACCTCATTTCCGACGACCTGCAGAAGACCCTCCACGGCCTCCGCCTCGGCGAAGAAACCGAGTTGACCAAGACCACCTACGGCCACGCGCTCGGCACGCCCAATTACATGCCGCCGGAACAGGCCCTCGGTCAGATTGATCACGTAGATGAGCGCTCCGACGTCTACGCCCTCGGCGCCGTGCTCTACGAATTGCTCACCGGCAAGCCGCCCTATAACGCGAGCACCGTCCAGGGTATCCTGGACCGAGTCATCTCACAGTCCCCAGCGCCAATTACCTCGCTCGAACCGAACGCCCCGGCCGAACTGGTCGCCATCTGCGAACGCGCCATGCAACGCAGACCGGAGGAACGCTACCAGAGCGCCAAGGAACTGGCCGCCGAGGTGGACCGGTTCCTCACCGGCGCGATGGTTCAGGCTTACAGCTACGGCTTCGGCGAGCACCTGCGCCGCTTCGTGAAACGTCACCGGGCCGCTGTCACCACTACCGCCGCCGCCGCTGCGGCCGTCATGGTTCTGGGCATCCTGTCCTACGTGCAGGTCGTGCAGGCCAAGGACGAAGCCCTCCTCGCCCGCGACGCCGAACGCGAACAGCGCGAGGTCGCGCAAACCGCCCGCGAGAAAGAGGAGTCGCTGCGCGAAGAAGCCCAACGACAGTTGTACACCATGAGCATTATGCTCGCCGAGTCCAAGGTCGAGGATAATCGCTACGACCTTGTCGAAGCCGCCCTCGCCAAGGCGCCCGAGCCGCTGCGCGGCTGGGAATGGCACTATCTGCAACGCCTCTGCCACCTGGACTTGGCCACATTGAAAGGACACACCCAGGCCATTAACGACATCGCCCTGGACCCCAGCGGCACCCGATTGGCTACCGCCTCCGCCGACGGCACCTGCAAGCTCTGGGATTTGGCGACGAATCGCGAGATTCGCACCCTAAACGGGAAGAATGGGCCTGCATGGGCGGTGGCATATTCGCGCGATGGCAAACGACTCGCCACGATATCAGGTGCCGGTAAGGACACTGTTGTAACGTTTTGGGACGCAGACACTGGACAAGCGATCCGATCACTCAATCAGCTAGGCAAATCGCCTATCTGTGCGCTTCCGTGGGGCTGGAGCGCCGATGGTAGACTTTTCCTGATCGCGGACGGGACGACCGGAAACGTCTCCGTGGCGGATGCGACCACCGGGGAGGGAGTTCGAACAATCCAATGCTATGAGAAGCGAATAGTGAGCGTCGCGTTCAGTGGCCAGTGCGATCGAATCATCACTATCGGAAATGACGGAACTGCCGGAGGTATTGCAGGCCCCAGCGCCAAAGTATGGGAGACCGCGACCGGTAAACTGTTGGCGACATTGGAGGGGCAAAACGCTTCGGCGCCCTATGCGCAATTCAGCCCGGACGATCGCTGGATAGCAGTCAATTGCGATGGCGGCTCCGGTCGCGGCAACTATGCCCGTGTATGCGATGCCAGTAACTACGCCCAAGTCGCCGAACTGCACGGCCACTCCGCCGACATTACCGACATTAAGTTCAGTCCCACGCGCCAACAAATCATTACCGTAGGGAAAGATGGTATCGCAAACCTGTGGGAAACGGCCTCTGGAGAACTGTTACACACGCTTCGCGGTCACCAACGGTTGATCTCGAAGGCCGCGTTCAACGGGGACGGAACTCGCCTGCTGACAGTTTCGTCGGATAACACAGCCAAAGTATGGGACGTTGCCTCAGGAAGGGAACTGGCCACTTTGGCCGGCCACCAGAGCGAAGTTCTGAAAGGTATCTTCTCGCCGGACGGCATGCGCATCATCACCGCGTCCGATGATTCGACTGCAAAGGTGTGGGACGCAGCCGAATTCGCCAGTCCGGCCCTTCACACGCTTAGTGGGAACACGCGCGCCACATTGTGCGCGGTGTTTAGCCCGGACGGCCGACGGATTGCCACAGTCTCGCCAAAGGAGTCGTGGTCCGTGAAGGTGTGGGATACGGCTACCGGTGCCGAACTGGCGACCCTACCGGGCAGTGGAGCTAATATCTCCGGTCTGGCATTCAGCCCCGATGGCGGACAACTCTTGACAACGGCCGCTCACGACAGCAAAGCGCGGGTGTGGGAAGTGCCGTCCACGAAGGAGATCCACACTTTAGCGGCACATACGGACATTCTCAACATGTGCGCGTACAGCCCCGATGGATCTCGCATCGTTACCGCGTCGCACGATAAGACCACGAAACTCTGGGATGCCGCGTCCGGTCGGGAACTGGCAACGTTGCAGGGGCATACCGGCGCAGTGTTCTCCGCGGTCTTCAGCCCGGACGGCACCCGCGTAATTACTGCGTCTGGGGACACCACAGCCCGGATATGGGATGCGGCCACGGGCCAGTCGCTACTGACACTGGCCGGGCACTCCAAAAACGTTCCCAACGCCACCTTCAGCCCGGACAGTAAACGCGCGGTAACGGCTTCCTGGGACCACACCGCCAAGGTGTGGGACACTGCCACTGGCCGGGAATTGGCTTCGCTGCCGCATGACGGCCAAGTCAGCCATGCACTCTTCAGTCCGGACGGACGTCGCATCGCAAGTAGCTCCGGCGACTACTTTGCATATCTGTGGAGCGCCGAGAGTTATGAGCGGCTCGCGACCCTGCCGTGCGACCGGGAGGTCTGGGACGTCGCGTTCAGCCCCGACAGCACACGTATTGTCACCGCTTCCGGAGACGGTAACGTCCGGGTATGGGACACCGAGACCGGCGCGAACCTGGTAACCCTGGTCGGTCATGGCCGTGAAGTGACGCAGGTGACGTTCAGCCCCGATGGTAAGTACATCCTGTCTGCCGCGAAGGATGGCACCGTCAAGCTCTGGGGAACGACCGCGCCTTACGAAACCGCAGCCGCCACGGGAGGGTTGGTGTCCTCGCCGACTGCTCCGCACCAAGGAGGGTGATAAAACAAAACCGCAAGGACCACAAACGGAACGCGGTATTCTCTGCGTTGTTTGCGGTTCAATAATGAATTAAACCGCAAAGAACGCAAAGATCACAAAGAAAAAATGTTCTTCTGTGTGGCCTGACCGGAGGGAGGAGTAGGTGAATGGCTGAAACGAAGGCCTTATCTGATCGGATACGTGCCATTTCATACGACATCCACGTTTATCATGGACACGGGCATCTCGAAAAAGTCTATGAGGATGCTCTGGCACACCGGCTGCGGAAAGCGGGCCTCGATGTGAAACAACAAGCCCCAATCAAAGTCTACGACGAAGACGGAACGCTGATTGGCGATTATTTTGCCGATTTGCTTGTCGAGAATGAGATGATTATCGAACTCAAGACGGTCCGAAAACTCGCGCTCGAACAAGAGGCGCAGATTCTCGGCTACCTGAAGTCGGCCCGGCTCGAACATGGCATGTTGATCAACTTCGGGTCCTTCAAATTCGAGATTCGCAAATATGCATGGAGTGAGCATCGCGGTGGCGTAAGCCCGGGCGCTATCGCAGGTCTCTTCCTGTCATTTTTCTCTGCGTTCTTTGCGTTCTTTGCGGTTAAATGACTTTCTTATGACCGCAAAGAACGCAAAGGCCACAAAGAAAGGACACCATGCTCTGGGTCCTTTGTGGATCAATGAGCGGATGGGTGGTGCCCCTCCCGGAAGCGATTCTTGGGCGCGGTACGGGTGCCACGTGATTGTTTTCTAGGCTGTTAACTCAAAGTGCGGATGCAAAAGCGAAAGGAGAAAGACCATGGCCACTATAACCGTGTACGTGTTCGAACCCAATACGAGCACTCCCTGTTCCCACGCGTGGGTGCAAGTCATTCAGCCTCCCGACGTACTAGATGAAGGGCAAACTGACGCTAACGGTGTGTGGACAAGTATCTCGCTGACGGCGAATCAATGGTACGATGTCGAGGCTGAACACTATCGAAACGATGCCGATACCGTATGGCTGCCGTCGGCTGGGACCTCGACTAATCTTTATGCGTGATTGCGGCTGACGAAACCAGGATTAAGTATTCCCATTAAGCACTAGTGGAAGGAGAAGGGAAGATGTCAGTGCCACCAGGAACACTACTCGTGCGAGTCTATACTTACCGAGCAAAAAGAAAGGGTCTCGTCCCGACGGGACAGAATGTCACCGCTATTACCCTTGCCACAGCCGCGGGTACGGCCCCGGGTACGCCCACCGGACCACCCGGAGAGTACGACTTCAGCCTGACCCCGGGCCAAAGATGCACACTGAAGATATCGGCTACGGGTTTTCTGCCCTATGACGAGGCGTTTTGGTACCCGGCCACCGCGACCACTTACAATAAGAACGTCTTTTTGCTCCCGCCGACTCGATAGGGGAAACATGTAGGCTGGCTTGCCATCCGCCAACAAGGGGATAAGCGGGGACATCTTTTGTTTTTCTGGGTCCCGAATCAGAATTCGGGGCTGCCGTAACCCCGATTTCCACCTCGGGCGGGCGATACCGTTGACGAGGAGCACAGTTGCGCTTGCTTGACGGTGCCCTCAGTTCTCCCACGCGCACATAACGCGCTTTCTGACTGCTGACGGCACGACTCCACCACCCTGTCTCCTGCTCCTGTCTCCTTCCCGGCTTACGCATTCAGGGACAAAGTATTGTTAGCTCTTTTAGCATCTCTCATACCAAGAGTGCAACGGCCGGAGCTATATATATGGAGACATATTTGCAGTTGATATTCAGAACACCCAATGCGGAGTGAGCTAACCGAGCCGTAAACCCAAGCACTCGAAAAGGTTCACAACAATGAATCGAATGCACATCGCCGAGAGCCGGATATCGGCTCACTCCCCGTCCGGGTCCACTTCTCAAACTCCTACGGAGGTCCGGTGGAATCCGTTTAATTCGCATTTCGCAGCCCGCAACTCGGAGAATCCTACAAAAATGTATCACAGTTCTTACACGCTTTTTCACGGATTCTGCACGGTTTTTCACCGAATTTCACAAAATATGTACAGTTTTTCACCGATTTTGTACGGTTTTTCACCCAAAATCAACCCTTTTCACCCAACAAGATCGTTATGCACCAATGATTTACACCCCATCACCGCCCCCCTCCAGTCATTGGACGAGCAGAAATCTCTTTACAGCCGAGGGTCGCGCTGTAGCGCCCCGCACGAAGCCGGATCGTTGCCGACCCGGAAATCTCTTTACCTTGCGGGTAGCCGACACTCCACCCTCGGCACCTCGCACTTCGCACTTTGCCCGGCAACATTGAGTCCCAGGTCCCCAGTGATGCATAATGAAGAGGCTTGTAGATATCGTCTCTTGGAAAGTCCCGGCCATCTGGAGATCCCACGAGCGTGCAGACCTCTCCATTTGGTCCGTCAGGTCGGGAATACCAATTATTCCCAATACATGTTGTGATTGACGAGGTAATTGAAAGTGCCCAAGAACATCTACGAAAAAATCTGGGAATCGCACCTGGTCCATGCGGAACCGGGCCGGGATGCCATTCTCTATATTGACCGGCATTTTGTCCACGAGGTGACCTCGGCCCAGGCATTCGACGGGTTGCGTCTCGCCGACCGTAACGTGCGGCGTCCGGAACTGACGTTCGCGACCATGGACCATAACATCCCGACGACCGACCGGTCGCGTCCCATCCGCGACCCCTTGTCGCGAGAGCAGGTCGAGACCTTGCGCCGTAATTGCGCCGAATTCGACATCACCTGCTTCGACATGCAAAACCCGAACAGCGGCATCGTGCACATCATCGGCCCGGAACTCGGCCTGACCCAGCCGGGCATGACCATCGTCTGCGGCGACAGCCACACCTCGACGCACGGCGCCTTCGGCGCGCTCGCCTTCGGCATCGGCACCAGCGAGGTCGAGCACGTCCTCGCCACGCAGACCCTGCTCCAAAAGAAATCGAAGACCATGGAAGTGCGCGTGAACGGGGCGCTGCCGCACGGCATCACTGCCAAGGACGTAATCCTGGCAATTATCGGTAAGATCGGCACTGCCGGCGGCACCGGTTACGTCATCGAATACACCGGCGACGTGATCCGCAGCCTCAGCATGGAAGGCCGGATGACGGTCTGCAACATGACGATTGAAGCCGGAGCGCGTGCCGGTCTGATCTCTCCGGACGCGACTACCTTTGCCTATATGAAAGATCGCCCGTACATTCCCAAACATCCGTCCTGGGATGACTTGGTCAAGCAATGGTCCGCCTGGAAGTCGGACCGGGGTTGCGCGTATGACGCCGTAGTCGAGTTGCGGGCGGCCGATATCGAGCCCCAGGTAACCTGGGGCACCTCGCCGGGCATGGTAACGGGTATCAGCGGCCACACGCCGGTTTTACGCGAAATTTCCGATACAAACACGCGGCTCGCCGCGGAACATGCGCTTAAATACATGGGCCTGGACGAAGGCGTGCCCATGAAGGCGGTCAAGATTGACAAAGTATTCGTCGGCTCCTGCACCAATGGCCGTATCGAGGACTTGCGCGAGGCCGCGATGGTGCTGAAAGGCCACAAGGTCCATCCGTCCATCGCGCAGGCGCTGGCCGTGCCCGGCTCGCAGCACGTCAAACAACAGGCCGAGCAGGAGGGCCTGGACAGGGTCTTCAAAGAAGCCGGTTTCGAGTGGCGCGAGTCCGGCTGCTCGATGTGCCTGGCCATGAACGACGACCGGCTCAATCCCGGCGAACGCTGCGCCTCGACCTCGAACCGCAATTTCGAGGGCCGCCAAGGCAAAGACGGCCGCACCCACCTCGTCAGCCCCGCCATGGCCGCCGCCGCCGCCGTCGCCGGCCACTTCACCGACATCCGCAACTGGGAGTATAATTGAAGCATCGCCCCAAAGAGTACTCCGACACAGGTAGATATCGTCTAGCATGGGCTTTGATTTACAACGTTTTCTGATCCTTCAAATGTTTGTTTCGCTCAGGGTAGGTCGCCTGCTGCTCTGGCCAATGGGATTTGTATGGTGTTACATCATGTATGAGGCGCTGCGGGGCTGGCGTGGCGTTCTGGCCTGTGGCGTAATCCTGGCACTATGTTGGTTCCTGCACGTTTGGTCCAAACAGCGGCAACGCGATTTGGATCGGTATTTCGACTCCGGCGGAGGTTTTGGGAACCCGTATCTCCCTGGCGTACCAGTGGAAAAGTCGGTGCCTAAGGACCGCGATCCCCATGACGTCACGAGGCCGTATGCCGAATGAGAACCAGGAAATCGCACATGCCGTGAAAGAGGCGGTGCTCCGCATTGACCCGCGGGCGCAGGTCGTGCTCTACGGTTCCCGCGCCCGGGGCGACGCCCAGCCGGATTCAGATTGGGATTTCCTGATCCTCCTGAGTATCCCGGCCGACTTCCAAACGCAGAGGCGAATTCGGCGGAATTTATGCGACGTTGAATGCCTCACCGGCGAAGTCATAACAACAGTTATACATAGCGTAGAAGACTGGCGGCAACCGCGTCTCAAGGTAACGCCGTTTTACGAAAACGTGTCGCGCGAAGGTATCCCCATCTGATGGACGCGGACGCGACCGTGATTCGCTACCGCATCGAGCGGGCACGCAGCGCGCTGGCTGAAGCCCGTCTCATGTATGACGCAAAGCGGTGGAATGCTTGTGTAAGCCGCCTTTACTACGCTTGCTTTTACGCGGTACTGGCCTTACTCGCCCGCCGAGGCTTATCATCGTCAAAGCACTCGGGTGTACGGGCGCTTTTCAACCAACATTTCGTGAAAACGGGGCTAATTCCGGCCGAAATAGCTACCATTTACAACGACCTGTTCGATCGTCGCCGACAGGCCGATTACGAAGATTTCTTTGAAGCTACTTCGGACGACGCCAAGCAATGGCTCTTGGACGCGGAGGAATTTGTCGGTGAAATTCAAAGATTCCTAAACTCGAACGCGCGGAAAGAATGAGTTTTCTCACAGAACTTCTCTGATTCGCTCGTAGTATTCGTACGGCACACGGACTTTGCCCATCTCGGGCTTGTCTTTGGCGTGGCCGTGGCAGTCGGAGCCGCCGGCGATGAGCAGGCCCTTCTCTTTGGCGAGATCGAGAAATCCCGCGACTTGGCCGGGGGAATGTTTGGCATGGTAGGCCTCGAGGCCATCAAACGGCAGCGTGAGCAAATGGGGAATGATCTTGCGTGAGCCGATGATTCCAGGATGCGCGAGAAAAGCCAGGCCGCCCGCCTCGTGGATGAGTTCAATCGCTTCCGCACACGAGACCACGACTTTGGCCGCGTAGGCCTTGCGCCCTGCGCCGATGTATTTGTCGAAGGCTTCTTGCACAGTCTTCGCGTAGCCCAGCTTCCGGATCGCGCGCGCGATGTGAATCCGCCCGATCGCGCCGCCCGGCACGCTGGCCGCGATCTCGTCCAAGTCAACGGGAATCCCGAGTGCGTGGAGCTGCTCGACGATTTGTTGGGCGCGCGTCGCCCGTTCCCTGCGCAAGCCATGCAAACTCTCAACAAGGCGCGGATGTTCGGGCTGTATCCCGAGCCCTACCACGTGCACTTCAACGCGCTCGTATCTCGCGCTGATCTCGGTACCCGTAAGAAAGGCGATGTCGCATGCTCGGGCCGCAGCCGACGCTTCCGGCAACGCCGATACGGTGTCATGATCGGTTACCGCGATGGCCGCCAGCCCAATTTTCGCCGCGCGCTCGACAACACGGGCCGGCGCGTCCGAACCATCCGAATGGTTCGTATGAAGATGCAAGTCTACAAACTTCGTCTTCGCGGCGGGACCTCAGTCGTTAGTGGTCGGTGAGCGGTGATCGGTGATCAGTTGCTCGGTACTCAGAACTCAGTTCTCATTGCTCATTGCTCGTTGCTCATTGCTTTTCTTTCGCCAATCGGTCCAGCACGCCGTTAACAAAACGGGGGACCTCGTCGTCGCCGAATTTTTTTGCGATCTCGACGGCTTCGTTGATGGCCACCTTGGGAGGTACATCGTCGGCGAACCGCATCTCAAACAACGCCACGCGCAGGATATTGCGCTCGATGCGACCGACGCGGTCCGGCGCCCACTTGGTGACCACGCGCGCGATGGTATCGTCCAAGGCCTCGCGATGCGTCAATACGCCCCCAATCAAATGCTCGGCATATTCCTTCACCGGGGCACGGACCGGGTTGCCCGCCCAAAATGGTAGTACGGCGGACTGCCATTCCCGCTTCGTGAATTCCAGTCCGAACAGGAACTGAACGGCGCATTCGCGCGCCTGACGACGCTTGCGCGGAGAGATCGGTTTTGGTTTCATTCCATGTGATCCAGAAGAGGTGATCTTACCATCCGCAGCCGGGCAGATAAGAATGTCTGCCCCACATTCCTCGAATCAAGAAAAATTGCGGGGCAGACTTTCCAGTCTGCCCTCAGACTACGAAAATCATTTCTAAACTTGGATGCGACCCCACAAAGACTATAGTTGATCCAACAGATTGACCATCTCGACGGCCGCCACCGCCGCATCGAAGCCTTTGTTGCCCGCTTTCGTGCCCGCACGCTCGATGGCCTGCTCGATTGTATCCGTCGTGAGCACGCCAAACAGTATGGGCACCCCCGTCTGGAGAGCGACCTGGGCCGCGCCTTTCGAGACCTCGCCGGCAACGTAGTCAAAATGCGGCGTGCTTCCCCGGATTACCGCCCCAATCGCAATGACCGCGTCGTACTTGCCCGACTCGGCCATTTTCTTGAGGACCAGCGGCGTCTCGAACGAGCCCGGTGTCCACGCCACGGTAATTTCACTGTCCTTCACCCCGTGGCGTGTAAGCGCGTCCAGTGCGCCGCCCAGTAATCGGGACGAGATGAACTCGTTGAATCGGGACACGACGATCCCGAACTTCTTCCCTTGCGCGACTAGTTTCCCCTCCAGCGTTCTTGGCATTAGACCATTCCCTCCAGCTTAAGTAGATGCCCCAGTTTCTCTTTCTTCGTTTTTAGGTAACGCTCATTGTTGTCGTTCGTCGGAATCTCGATGGGCACACGCCCTGTAACTTCCAGGCCGTACCCTTCGAGACCCGCCCGCTTGACCGGATTGTTGGTCAGCAGGCGCATTTTCTTCACCCCGAGATCGGCGAGGATTTGCGCACCGATGCCGTATTCGCGCGGGTCCGGATCGAACCCCAGATGCACGTTCGCCTCGACGGTGTCCATCCCCTGATCCTGAAGCTGATAGGCACGAATCTTGTTCACCAGCCCAATGCCACGCCCCTCCTGACGCATGTACACCAACACGCCAGAACCGCTCTGGGTGATTAAGTCCAGCGCGCGCCGCAACTGGCTGCCGCAATCGCAGCGCAACGATCCGAACACGTCGCCGGTCAAACATTCCGAGTGGACTCGGACCAGCACGTCGTCCCGGTCCGCGATTTCTCCACATACCAGCGCGAGATGGTGATAATCGTCAATGGCGGTCTCGTACACGACCAGGCGCAAGTCCCCAAACTGGGTGGGCAGCATCGTCTCGGCAACACGCGTGACCAGTTTCTCGTTGCGCCGACGGTACTCGATCAAACTCTCAATCGAGCACATCTTGATGTTGTGCCGCTGCGCAAACGCTTCGAGCTGCGGGACGCGCGCCATCGTGCCGTCGTCGTTCATGATTTCACAGATGACCGCCGAGGGATTCAGTCCCGCCAACCGGGCCAAATCCACCGAACCTTCGGTCTGACCGGCGCGCACCAGTACGCCGCCTTCTCGGGCTCGAAGCGGCGGAATGTGCCCCGGTTGCACCAAGTCGCGCGGCGACGCGGCGGGGTCAATCGCCACTTTGATGGTATGGGCGCGGTCATAGGCGCTGATTCCGGTCGCGATGCCGTGCGTGGCGTCAATGTTGACGTGGAACGCGGTGCCGTATTGCGAAGTGTTCCGCGTGGTCATCGGCGGAATCTGCAATTCCTGGATGCGCTCCGGCGTCAATGCCAGACAAATCAGCCCGCGGCCGCGCAACGCCATAAAGTTGATCGCGTCCGGCGTCACTTTCTCGGCCGCGATGACCAGATCCCCTTCGTTCTCGCGGTCTTCGTCATCCACTAGAATGATCATCCGACCCCCGCGGAGTTCTTCAAGGATTTCCGGAATCGGAGAAAACATCGTGCGCTCCTAAGCAAACCCGTGGCGGGCCAGAAAGTCTCGACTGATAGACTCTTTCGGCGTCGCCTTCAGGAAATGGTAAATGTGTTTGCCGATCATGTCGGCTTCCATGTTCACGGGGTCCCCCACACGCTTGCTGCCCAACGTGGTCTTCGCCAACGTCGCAGGAATGATCGCCACATCAAACGTATCTTTGGTCGGCTCCACGACGGTCAGGCTGATGCCGTCCACCGCGATGCTCCCCTTGGGCACGAGATACCGCGCCACTTCGCTCGGCGCGCGGAACCGCCACCTCGAGAATTCATCCTGACGCCGGATACGCTCGACCTGACCGACCCCGTCCACGTGACCCAGTACGAAATGACCGCCCATGCGGTCTCCAACCGCCAAGGATCGTTCGAGGTTTACGCCGGAACCCGGTTGCAGGCGGGACAACGTGGTGCGCGCCAGCGTTTCCGGCGACAACTGCACTACGAAGCTGTTCGCATTCAGGGCCACGACCGTCAGACACGTGCCGTCAATGGAAATGCTGTCGCCCAAGCGCAGGTTTTCCAAAACCGTCTTGGCCAGAATCTCGAGATCGGCTCCGGACCTTCGCGAAACTGCGCCCACTTCTTCAATAATGCCGGTAAACACGATTCAACGCTTCTTCACGTAAGCTTCGATCAACAAATCTTCGCCAATCTGGCGTACGCCCATCCGTTCCAGCGGCAGCGCATCCGCCATCAAAGGTATCCCTTCGCCCTCGACGGCCGTCACCGCGTCACGACCGCCCACAATCTTCGGCGCGACGAAAAACATCACCTTGTCCACAATGCCCGCGTCGAAGGCGGACGCATGCGTCGTCCCGCCGCCTTCGATCAACACCGACGTAATCTCTCTGGCACCCAATTCCCGCATCAGCGCCACCATATCCAGCCCGGCGTGACCTCCGGGAATCCGCAATACTTCATCGGCACCTTCGAAGTTTCGATGATCGGGCACGGCCACCCACGTCGGGGCCGTGCTCTCCGTATGAAAAACGCGGCGCGCGGTATCCAGATAGTCGTCCGCATCCAGGATTACCCGGACCGGATCTTTGATCTTGCCGTCATCGAGCCGCGTGGTGAGACTCGGATCGTCCAACATCACCGTACGGCTCCCGACCAGAATTGCGTCCATCTCGTTTCGAAGCCGATGCACGAGCCGCCGCGATTCCTCGCCGGTCACCCAGCGCGAATCTCCGGTCCGGGTAGCGATTTTGCCGTCGAGCGTCATCGCGCATTTGGCAATGACAAAAGGCATCTTCGTGGTGATGTATTTGATGAAAATCTCGTTGAGGGTGCGCGCTTCCCCTTCCATCAACCCCACCTCGACTTCGATGCCGGCGTCGCGCAGGCGATAAATCCCTTCGCCGGAGACCTTGGGATTGGGATCGTGCATCGCGACCACGACGCGCTTCGGCCCGTGTTCGATGATCAAGTCCACGCAAGGTGGCGTTCGACCCACATGGCTACAGGGCTCGAGATTGACGTAAAGCGTGGCGCCCCGAACGTCGCCCGCCGCCTGGATGGCGTTCACTTCCGCATGGGGTTCGCCCGCGCGCGCATGGCAACCTTCGCCAATGACCCGGCCGTCCCTTACGATGACACATCCCACCATCGGATTCGGGCTCGTGCGTCCCCGCCCCCGGGCCGCCAGGTCCAGCGCGCGCTGCATATATTCGTGGTCAATGGCCATAAAAAAATCCCGACAGGCAAACCTCACCTTCGGGACAATACACCACGCGTCCGCGGTGGACGGACTTGCCCGCCTCAGGCGGGCAAGTCCGCCATAAGCGGACCGGCACCTTCTTTCATCCGGACTATACCGTCGGCCCCGGAGTCTCACCGGATCCTGTCCCTCGCCATAGCGGGGAACTCGCGGGCTGTACCGCCGATCGGGAATTTCACCCTGCCCCGAAGGTGGCCTGAATTCCTTTTCTGCCAATAATTGTACCCGCCCAGCTAACCCCTGTCAACGTAAAAACTTGCGCAAGAACACGTTCGGACCCAAAACTTCTTCCGGTCCATTGCCGGAGCGCGCGTGGCAGACTTCATTTGATTGCTCATTCTCGTCCACTGTAAGATCATTCTAAATACATGAGGACTACCTTCCATGGAAGTTCCCAAGCCAATTACCGAGGCTACGAAGGCGAGAGGGGGAAGCATCGTACGATCATTCATGTCGGAAGGAGAGTCAGTACCGGCGTCGCTTCGGGAAAAGACCGTCACCCTGAAGCAACTTCTTGCCAAGGTAAAGAAAAGTAATTTGCACGGTGAGATGGATACCGGGCCTTCGGTCGGCCGGGAATCTTGGTAATGTGGCTGCTGTCCCCAACGGACGAGGGCTAGAAGGGGGCAGAAGCTTAGTGCACTGGGCGCGTGACATGACACCGAGAGACAGGAAGCGATATGAACAAACGCAGGAGCACCGTGTCAAAGGCCAGTTCCTGCAACGACATCGCTGGCTATTGGGACACGCACGACTTGGCGCAAATTTGGGATAAGACGAAGACGTCACATGGGGAGGGACAAGC
>JACQVH010000254.1 GCA_016209895.1 Candidatus Hydrogenedentota bacterium
ATATGGCTTCCAACTTGACGGACCAGGTCCGCAACATCGCCGAAGTAACCACCGCCGTGGCCCGCGGCGACCTCTCCCGCAAGATCACCGCCGATGCCAAGGGCGAGATTCTCGAACTTAAGAACACCATCAACACCATGGTGGACCAACTCAACGCGTTCGCCTCCGAAGTCAGTCGCGTGGCCCGCGAAGTCGGCACCGAAGGCAAGCTCGGCGGCCAAGCGGCGGTGCCCGGCGTGGCCGGCACCTGGAAAGACCTCACCGACAATGTCAACTCCATGGCCGCGAATCTGGCCGACCAAGAGCGCAACATCGCCGAAGTCGCCGTGGCCGTGGCGAACGGCGACCTTTCACGCACAATTACCGTGGACGTCCGCGGCGAGTTGCTCCAACTCAAGGAGACCATCAACCGGATGGTCGAGCAATTGCGTGGCTTCGCGTCGGAAGTTACCCGCGTCGCGCGCGAGGTCGGCACCGATGGCCGTTTGGGGGGTCAGGCCGTGGTGCCCGGCGTGGCCGGCACCTGGATGGACTTGACCGACTCGGTCAACGCCATGGCCTCGAACCTCACCGCCCAAGTCCGCAACATCGCCGAGGTAACCACCGCCGTGGCGCGAGGCGATCTTTCACGCAGCATCACCGCCGATGCCAAGGGCGAGATTCTCGAACTCAAGAACACGATTAACACCATGGTGGACCAACTCAACGCCTTTGCCGCCGAAGTTACCCGTGTGGCGCGGGAAGTCGGCACCGACGGCAGCCTAGGCGGGCAAGCCGTGGTGCCCGGCGTGGCCGGAACCTGGAAAGACCTCACCGACTCGGTGAACGTCATGGCCACTAACCTGACGGACCAAGTGCGCGGCATTGTGAAAGTCGTGACCGCCGTCGCGGGCGGCGATCTCGGGCAGAAGCTTACCGTCGAGGCCAAAGGGGAAGTGGCGGCCCTGGCGGAAACCATCAATAACATGACCGATACCCTCGCCACCTTTGCCGAACAGGTGACTAACGTGGCTCGCCAGGTCGGCGTCGAGGGGCGCCTGGGCGGACAGGCCACCGTGCCGGGCGTGGCCGGGACCTGGAAAGACCTCACAGATAACGTCAACTCGATGGCCGCGAACCTGACAGACCAAGTGCGCGCCATCGCCGAGGTCGCCACGGCCGTCACCCAAGGCGACCTGACCCGCTCGATTCAGGTCGAGGTCCGCGGCGAAGTTGCGGAGCTCAAAGACAACGTCAATACCATGATCAACAACTTGCGGCTTACCACCGAGCGCAATATGGAACAAGACTGGCTCAAGACCAACCTGGCCAAGTTCGCCGGCATGCTCCAAGGCCAGCGCGACCTCTTGACCGTCGGTCAGATGTTGCTCTCCGAATTGGCGCCCTTGGTCAACGTCCAACAAGGCGCCATCTATCAAATGGCGACGGACCCGACGCCGTCGCTTCGCCTGATCGCGGGCTACGCGCAACGCCCCGATCAACCCGAAAGTATTCTCCTTGGGAAAGGGCTCGTAGGACAATGCGCCCTCGAAAAGCGGCGTATCCTTCTCACCGACGTGCCGTCCGACTACACTCAGATTCACTCCAGCCTCGGCAACGCCACGCCGCAAAATATCGTCGTGTTGCCCGCGCTGTTCGAAGGCGAAACCAAGGCCGTCATCGAGTTAGCCGCGCTCCGGCCCTTCCCAACCACGCATTTGGCCTTCCTCGAACAACTGACGATGAGTATCGGCGTTGTGCTCAATACCATCGAAGCGACCATGCGCACGGAAGGCCTGCTGCAGCAGTCCCAGCAGCTCACCGCCGAGATGCAGACCCAGCAACGGGAACTCCAGCAAACCAACGAAGAACTCGCCGAGAAGGCGACGCAACTGGCCGAGCAGAACGCCGCCGTCGAGCGCAAGAACAGCGAAGTCGAGCAGGCCCGCCGCGCCCTCGAGGAAAAGGCCGCCGAACTGGCGCTCACCTCGAAATACAAGTCGGAATTTCTGGCCAACATGTCCCATGAATTGCGCACGCCGCTCAATTCCATCCTCATTCTGGGCCAACAGTTGGCGGAGAACGCGGGCGGCAATCTCACGCCGAAACAGGTGGAATTCGCCCACAATATCCACTCCGCCGGTTCCGACCTGCTCACCCTCATCAACGACATTCTTGACCTGTCCAAGATCGAGTCCGGAACGGTCACGGTCGAGACCGAGGATATGACCTTTGCCACCCTCCGGGAAAGCGTCGAGCGCAATTTCCGGCACGTGGCCGAGTCAAAGAATCTGGCCCTGCACATGGAGTTCGATCCCGCCTTGCCGCAAACCTTCGTCACCGATCCCAAGCGATTGCTGCAAATTCTCAAGAACCTCCTGTCGAACGCCTTCAAGTTTACCGCCGTCGGGCACGTGGCCGTGAACGTGCAGCCGGTCACCGAAGGCTGGACGCCCGACCACCCGATCTTAAGCCGCGCCCATGGCGTCATGGCCATCGCCATCAGCGACACCGGCATCGGGATTTCTCCCGAAAAACAGCGGATTATCTTCGAGGCGTTCCAACAAGCCGACGCGGGTACCGGCCGCAAATACGGCGGCACCGGACTCGGCCTCGCCATCAGTCGCGAACAGGCCAACCTGCTCGGCGGCGAGATTCGACTGAACAGCATCCCGGGCCAGGGCAGCACCTTTACTCTCTTCTTGCCGCTCAATTACACGGGACCGGCCTCCACGGCCCCCGTCACGGTCGAAGGCGTCGGTCCGCGCGCGGCCATGTCCGTCTTTTCCAGCGGTCACGAAGAATCGGTGCCTGATGACCGCGCCGACATCCAGCCGGGCGCTCTCTCGCTCCTGATTGTAGAAGACGACCCGCATTACGCCCGGGTATTGCTCGGGCTGGCCCGGGACAAGGGTTTCAAGGGTATCGTGGCCATGCGCGGCCAGCAAGCCCTCACCTTGGCGCGCCAGTATCGCCCCACCGCGATTACCCTCGATATCTTCCTGCCCGACATGCTCGGTTGGACGGTCCTCAACAATCTCAAGAACGATACCGCGACGCGCCACATCCCCGTGCAAATTATCTCGGTCGAAGCCGAACGCCGGCACGGGCTGGCCCACGGCGCGTTCTCCTATCTCGTCAAGCCGGGCACAACCGACGAACTCGAACAGTGCCTGGACCGTATCAAGGGCTTCGTCGCGCCACGCTTGAAGCGGCTCCTGGTGGTCGAGGATAACGCGGCCGAAAGCCAGAGCATCACCGAGTGGCTCGCCCACGACGACCTCGCCATCACCGCCGCCAACACGGGTCAGGCGGCCCTGGACGCGTTGTATGACCAGAAGTTTGACTGCTGCGTGCTCGATCTGCGCCTCCCCGACATGACCGGCTTCGAACTGCTCGACCGCGTACAGGCCGAGCCGGTGCTCCGTGACATTCCGATCATTGTCTTCACCGGCAAGGCGCTCACCACCGAGGAAGAGGCTCGGCTCAAGACCGCCGCCAAGAGCATCGTGCTCAAAGACGTGCAGTCGCCCGAACGACTCTTCGACGAGACCGCCTTGTTCCTCCATCGCCTCGTGGCGGATTTGCCGCCGGCCAAGCAACAAATGCTCGAACGCTTGCACCAGTCCAACGAAGCGTTGCGCGGCCGCACCGTCTTGGTAGTGGACGACGACGCGCGTAACATCTTCGCTTTGGCCACCATCCTCGAGAACCAGGAAATGGAAGTCATCACCGCCACCAACGGACGTCAAGCCATCGAGATGCTCCAAGACACTCCGGAGATACACGTGGTTTTGATGGACATCATGATGCCGGAGATGGACGGCTTCGACACCATGCGCCAGATTCGCAACGAACCCCGCTTCCAGAGTTTGCCGATCCTCGCCCTCACGGCCAAGGCGATGAAAGGCGACCGGGAAAAATGTCTCGAAGCGGGCGCTTCGGATTACATCGCCAAGCCGGTAAATACCGACCAACTGCTCTCCCTGCTCCGAGTATGGCTCTATCGCTAATGTACCGTAAAGGATAAGAACCAATGATTCCGACGCTGGAACTTACCGAACAACCTCAACCTCAAGTTGAGACCCTCGCCGCCGTTCCGCTGGCTCCGGAAACCGCCAAGAGCATCAATATTCTCCTGGTGGACGACGATCCGCGAAATCTGGACGTTCTCGAAAGCATCCTCGACGTGCCGGAGTATCGGCTGGTCCGCGCCCAAAGCGCGGACGAGGCCTTGCGGGCCCTCGTCTCGCAGACCTTCGCCCTCCTCGTGCTGGATGTCCACATGCCCGAGGTCAACGGTTTGGAACTCGCCCGTCTGATCAAACAGCGCAAGAAGACGCAGCACGTCCCTATCATCTTTCTGACCGCCTACTATGGGCAAGACGATCACGTCCTCCAAGGCTACGATATCGGCGGCGTGGACTACGTCATCAAACCCTGCAATCCCGCCATCCTGCGCTCCAAAGTCGCCGTCTTCGCCGAACTGTTCCGCGCGAACCGCGCTTTGCTGGACGAGGTCGCCGAGCGTCGCCAGGCCGAGCAACGATTGGCCGAACGGACCGCCAAAGTACAGGAGTTGGTCAACGAATTGCGCGCCCTCGCTACGCAATTGACGCAGGCCGAGCAACGGGAACGGAGTCGCGTGGCCGGTACCCTCCACGATCACGTCCAACAGTTCCTGGTTTCGGCCCAGATGCAGCTGGCAACCTTCCGTCGTCATCCGGCCCCGGAACGACTCCAGACCATCGTGCAAGACGTCGAGTCCACGCTCAAACAGGCCTTCGACGCCACGCGCTCCCTGGCTATCGAGTTGAATCCCCCTCTGCTGCAAACCGCCGGACTGGCCGCCGGACTCAAGTGGCTCGCCAAGCAACTCGCCGAAAAAAACCAGTTCGAAGTCGAAGTGCGCGTGGACAGCCGGGCCGAACCCAATAAAGATGAGGAGCGCTTTCTTCTCTTCGCGTGCGCCCGCGAACTCCTCCTCAATGCCATTAAACACGCGGGCGTATCCGAAGCCCAATTATCGCTGCTCCGAACGGATGAGGATCGAGTGAAAGTCGTGGTGGAAGACAAAGGGAAAGGTTTCGATCTCGAGCAATTCCGAAACCGGAAGAGCAATCAACTCACGTTCGGTCTGTTCAGCATTCAGCAGCGGCTGGTGCATCTCGGCGGAAACATGGAGATCGAGTCAATGCCCGGAAAAGGGACCCGCGTGACGTTGACCGCTCCCTTAGCCGGCGTCGCAGCGCCCGCGAAAGAAACCCACGCCATCGAGCGTCCTTCGCAGCCCGAGTCGAACCTAAGAATCCGCCGATCTTCCCCGCCGATTCGCGTGCTCATTGTGGACGACCACAAAATCATGCGCCAAGGACTCGCCGGCCTCCTTCGTTTCGAACCGGATATCGAGGTCGTCGGCGAAGCCGAAGACGGCCCGCAGGCGATTGATCTCGCCGCGCAGCTCGCCCCCGACGTAATCGTCATGGACATCAACCTGGGAACGATGAACGGCATAGACGCGACCCGAGCGATTCTGAGTACGAATCCCAATATCAAGGTCGTGGGACTGTCCATGCACGCCGAACCACAGATGGCCGACGCCATGCGCAACGCCGGCGCCGTCGCCTATGTGACCAAAGGCGGCGCCTGCGAAGAACTCCTCGCCGCCATCCGCGCCATCAAATAGGGACAGCCACCCTATTATTTTCCAATCTGCGGAGTTCCTCAATGAACGCTTCCCCAAGAAAATAACAATTGACTGTCCCTATTTAATTCAAGATTTCGACTCTTGTTGCCGATACACTTGACGTATCGCCAAGACAGGGAGGTCGAGGATTAGCTGACAGGGACGTCTTTTCGAGTGTAGAGACTGGAGGCAGTGCGGAACGCTTCAGGCCGGAGTTATTCCACACCACCACCCATCAGGCCCCCCACTGCCTGAGGTCTTACCCTCAATAAATGCGCTGCGGCTATTGGTCGTGGCGCATTTCTTTTTGCTTTCGATTTTAGTTGATTTAGCCCGAAAAAGGGGACTTTTCAGCTAATACTCGACATTGACGAGGACGAGGCCGTGGGCGGGGACGGTGTGGCCGTAATAGGGTCCGGGGGAGGCGAGACGTTCCGCGAGGCGCGCTTCGGGCAGATTTCCGCGCGCAATGCTGATGAGAGTGCCCATGATGTTGCGCACCATCTTGTAGAGGAAACCGGAGCCGTAGAATTCGAGCCGCCAAAGATTGGCGTCATCCATCGGCCCGATGACGCCGCCGCGATACAATTCAATGGAATGAATGGTTCGCACCGTGTTTTGTGCCGAGGCGCGGCTTGCCTGAAACCCGGCAAAATCGTGTTCGCCCACGAGGCGTTGGGCGAGGGCGAGAACCTGGTCCAGGCGTACCGGTCCGGGCAACAGCCACGCATAGCGCGCGGAGAATGGGTCCGGCGCCTTGGCCAGGGACAAGTTATACGCATAGCGCTTGGCTACGGCGGATTTTCGCGCGTGGAAGCCCGGTTCTGTGGCCTCGATTTCGACGATTGTAATCTCCGGAGCCAGCATCTTGTTGAGCGATCTCCGGATTCGCTCGGCCGAAACGCTGCCGGGCCAATCGCATGAAAATACCTGGCCAAGCGCGTGAGCGCCCGCATCCGTGCGACCTGCGCCTTGAATGCGGACGTGGGCGCGCGCGCACTTTCCCAGCGCCTCCTCGATCGCTCCCTGGACCGTGCGTCGTCCGGGCTGTACCTGCCAACCTGAGAAATCGGTCCCGTCGTAGCGCACGGTTGCCTTCAAGACTGAGTCCGACATGCGAGCGGCTATATTACACGGATCGTAGCTGAAGGGTGAAGGCGGCTTCGGCACGCGAGGATGCGCGCGCCTCGATTACGATTCGCGATTACGGTCCCCGAGCAACTGGCCACTGACCATCAGCCACCAGCCGCTAATAAACGCCTGCTGGCAACTGGAAATACTCCCGTATCCGCCGCATGCTGCGCCACCAACGCCACCCGGCTGCTGTGGAGAATCCGTTCCGTGCGCAGACCGTTCGGGTTCGGCTTCCCAGCAATGTCTGCCAGGAAATCCTCGAAATATCCTCCGGGTCGCTCCGGATCGAGCGGCTCGTCCCGGCCGGCCTTGTCGCAGGCAGCGAACACCTGCACCGATTTCGCTACCGCCGAAGTCTCGATGCTCCCGAGAGCACCGCTGATCGTGAAGCGCCAGTAGGCCGGATGTGAATAGCCTTGTCCGTCCGGGGCCAGGTACGAGACGTCGCCGATCACGCCGGCCCCATTGGCCAACCTCAACATCACGATTGCACCGTCCTGAAAGGAAGGATGTGATTGATGTCGCGCGTTCCAAGCCCGCGCTGCCGTAATCTCGACTACCTCTTGTCCGGTCAACCAGGGAATGGCGTCAATCGCGTGAATCGCGAGGTCGTTTAATGTTCCCCCATGCTTTCCCGACTCGAAATACCAATCTGGACGCCGCCCGAACAGCAGCGGATGCTGTCCCAAGAAACAGACGGTATGCGCCTCGCCAACGACGCCGCTCGCCAGCAGCCGCCGCAGCGTCTGGAACTGCGCCAAGTCCGGCAGGTCAAGCATGCATCCCACTTTGAGACCGTTGGCTCGCGCCAGTTCGGCGATTCGTGTCAGTTCGGGTAAACGCGTGCACAAAGGTTTGTCGCCAATGACGTGTCGCCCCGCTTCGAGCGCCTGAATCACCTCTGCCCCGCGACGCCCGAAATAATCGCCCACCGCGACCGCGTCGCAGTCTACCTCGGAAAGCATCGCGTCGTAGGAATTGTGAGTCACCACGACACCTTTGTTTCCCAACTCGGCCCGGACCGCCGCGTCCTCCTCACACACCCCGACAATCCGGGCATCGCCACGATTCTTCACCAGGCTATAAAGTGAAAACACGTGACCATGCCGGAAACCTACAAAGCACATGCGCAACGGTTTCGAACTTACCATCTGTCATGCCCCTTCACACGCACGGGAGACTCTCTTTGCAGCCTTCGGTCTAGAGCCTACAACCTACAGCCTTCACCCTTCCGCCTTCAGGCTTCGCAACACGTCGTATACGAAATAGGCCCCCAAGAGCAACAAGAGAATCGCGCCTATCACTAATACATACACCGCACGCTTAAAACCCCGCGCGCCGGTGTCAAACTTCAGGATCGTCTTCATATGGCCACGCGCATTTTGAAACTCCATCCACCTTTAATGCAAAGTGGTTGACTTCAACGGGAGGTCGGCCATGCGTATTGCGAACTCATCTCATCAATTCCGTCTTCTGTGCTCATTGTTGCTTGCGTGCTTGCCGGCGTTTGCCGCCGAAACGCCGCCACTCTCGCTCTACGTCGCGCCTACCGGTAATGACGCCTGGTCGGGAACTTTGTCGGAGCCTAATGCCGCGGGTACCGACGGCCCCTGCGCCACCGTGACGGGCGCGCGAGATGCGATTCGCCGACTGAAGGCTGCGGGCGGACTCGACCGTCCCGTTACTGTGATTCTCCGCGAAGGCACGTATTCAGTCGAGCGGCCGATCGTCTTCGGTCCGGAAGACTCCGGCACTCCCGATCAGCCCATTACTTACACCGCCGCCGACGGCGAACGCGCGATCATTTCCGGCGGACGGCGTATCACCGGCTGGAAACAGGAAGGCGAGGTGTGGACCGCCGAGATTCCGGAAGTAAAGTCCGGCCAGTGGAACTTCAGCGGCCTTTGGGCGAACGGCGAGCGGCGTACGCCCGCCCGTTCCCCCAACGAGGGCTACTTTCGCATCGCGGGCAAAGCGCCGCAAGTCCAAGACGCGGCGACCGGACAAGCTGTTGACCAAAGCCGCATCGCATTTCAATACGCGCCGGGAGATATACAGCAGTTTCGCAATCTTGAGGACGCCCTGGTAATCGTGTACCACGCTTGGGCCACTTCAGCGCACCACATCGCATCGCTGGACGAAGCAAACCGCGTCGTCACGTTTACCGGCCCCGCCGCGTGGCCCTTCGGCCAATGGGAACCGAATGCGCGGTACTACGTCGAGTCCATCTACGAAGGTCTTGACGCGCCCGGCGAGTGGTATCTCGACCGCAAGGCCGGGGTACTTTACTATCGGCCACTTCCTGGCGAGGACATGAACACAGTCGAAATCGTCGCGCCCGTGACCGAGCACCTGGTCCTTTTTTCCGGCGATCCCGCCAACGGCCGGTTTGTCGAGGAGTTGCACCTGCGCAATCTACAGTTTCTCTACACCGATTTCTTGATCGGCCCCCAAGGTCTCAGTGACGGCCAGGCCGCCGCCAGCGTGACCGGCGTCATTCACGCCAAAGGCGCGCGACACTGCTCGATCGAGGGCTGCGTGATCGCGCACGTGAACAACTACGGAGTATGGTTTGGGTCAGGTTGCCAGCACAATCGGGTCGTGCAGAATGAGATTTATGATCTTGGCGCCGGCGGCGTCCGTCTCGGCGAACAAGGCAACCCCGCGTCGGAGAACGAAGCCGCCGAATACAACGTCGTGGACAACAACTTCATCCATCACGGCGGACGCGTCTTCCAGGCGGCGGTCGGCGTCTGGATTGGCCGCAGTTCCTACAACACCGTCTCTCACAACGATATCTTCGACTTCTTTTACACCGGCGTTTCGGTCGGCTGGAGTTGGGGCTACGATCCCAGTTCGGCCCACCACAATATCATCGAGTTCAACCACATCCATCGCATTGGCCAGGGCGAGTTGAGCGACATGGGCGGCATCTACACCCTCGGCGTCGCGCCCGGCACAATACTCCGCAACAACCTCATCCACGACGTCGTCTCGTACTCCTACGGCGGCTGGGGCATCTATCCCGACGAGGGCAGCACTGACCTGCTCATCGAAAACAACATCGTCTACGACACCAAAACGAACGGATTCCACCAGCACTACGGCCGCGAGAACCTCGTCCGCAACAACATCTTCGCCTTCGCCCGTGAACCCGAAATCCACCGCACCCGCGAAGAGAACCACATCTCCCTGTTCTTCTGGAAGAACATCGTCCTCACCGACCACGGCAAACCCCTGAGCAGCGCCTTCGCCAAAGGCGGACTCCACTTCTTCGATCTGAACTGCTACTGGGACGTGAAGACTCCGGAGTTTCAGTTCTCCGAAAAGTCCTTCGACGAATGGAAGGCTCTCGGCCAGGACCGCCACTCCATCATCGCCGACCCCCTCTTCGAAAACGCCGAGGCCCGCGACTTCCGCCTCAAACCCGACTCCCCCGCCCTAAAACTCGGCTTCCAACCCATAGACCCCACCCAACCCGGCCTCTACGGCCCAGAACCCTGGGTCAGCCTCCCATCCGCCCGTCGCGCGAACACAAGATGAGCAACCAGAACTCTACACATGTTCCCCCTTCTGTCATTCTTCGTCCGCCGCGGCGGACGAAGAATCTCTTACACCTCAGACTTTGGTACACAAGGTTCCTCGCACACCGTGCCGTGCTATAATATTCGTCGCACAGCTTTGAGGAGGCTCAAATGACCTACCGTGGGCACGTGAGAAATGGAGTCGTGGTACCGGACGAACCGGTACAACTGCCGGACGGGGCGGAGGTGGAAATCGCAGTGATTAAGCGTCCCGAGACGGATTTGACACCCGACGAAATCCCAACCCTTTACGAACGTCTTGAATCGGTGATAGGAATTGCCGAGGGACTGCCGGAGGACTTCGCGGCCAATCACGACCACTATGCTCACAGTCGTCCAGTCACATGAACACCGTATTCGCGGATTCCTATTACTACCTCGCCCTCTTGAATCCCCGGGATGCCGCCCACGCAATGGCAGTGGACATATCGCGATCTCTCCGAAGTAAAGTGATCACGACCGGCTTTGTGATGATCGAGATCGGGGATGCTATGGGAAAAGCTCATCAGCGTGCACATTTCCTCACCTTGCTGCAAAAGCTTCTGACCGATCCGGAGGTCACAGTCCTGCCGCCTACGGGTGACTTGTACGAGGCAGGGATCAGACTCTACCGCAGCCGCCCCGACAAGGATTGGTCGCTGACCGATTGCATCTCCTTTGACATCATGGAACGTTTCGGTCTCAAGGACGCGTTGACCGGAGATCAGCACTTCCAGCAAGCCGGCTACCAAGCGCTGCTTCTCTAAAGTGCCGAGGGGCTGACAAATGCCGTGGACTGGTTTCCTGGCCACCATTTCCGATTCAGCTGAGCCAGAGTGGAGTTTCATATTTCCAGGAAGTTCATCGCTGCCGTGGATAGGCGTTGATGGACTAAGAAGCGCCCGTTGTACCCGCGAAGAGAACGACGTCTCCCTGTTCTTCTGGAAGAACATCGTGCTCACCGACCACGGCAAACCGCTCAGCAGCGCGTTCGGGAAAGGCGGACTCCACTTCTTCGACCTGAACTGCTACTGGGACGTGAAGAACCCCGAGTTCCAGTTCTCCGAAAAGTCCTTCGACGAATGGAAAGCCCTCGGCCAAGACCGCCACTCCATCATCGCCGACCCCCTCTTCGAAAACGCCGAGGTCCGCGACTTCCGCCTCAAACTCGGCTTCCAACCCATTGACCCCGCCCAACCCGGCCTCTACGGGCCCGAAGAGTGGGTAACCCGACCGCGAAACAACCCGCAGGCACCTAAATAGGCCCGGCCTGTGTTAGAATAGCAACCGCAAGTCCAGCACCACACTTGGGCGTTTTCAGGGGAGGGAATCAAAAATGGCCGAACAGACAATCATTTGCCCGAACTGCAAGACAAGAATACCTTTATCCAAGGCGTTGACCGCGCAGATCGAACAGCAACTTAAGACGGAGTACGAATCCGACATTCGCGAACGAGAAAAAGAACTCAAGCGACAACACGAGGCTGACCTAGCAGCAGCCAGAGCCAAGGCTGATAAAGACGCGGAAAGAAGAGTTGCCCAAGCACAAATCGAGCTGAAGAACTCGCAGACGCGGGCCGAGCAATTGAGGCGTCAGGCGGAAGCGGAAAAACAGAATTTTGATCGGAGGCTTGCCAGTGAAGCAGCGAAAGTAAGAGAGGCTGCGAGAAGGGAAGCTGAGGCGGCCACCGCTAGTACGGTAACCAGGCTTCAGAGGCAACTGGATGAGTTACAAAAGCGTGAACAGCAGATGCAGGAAAAGTATCAACGAGAGCTCACAAACAAGATGAGGGAAGCCAAGAAAGAAGCACAGACTTTGGTTGAGGACGAGTTAGCCGCTTTACGAAAACGGATCGCCGAAAGGGATGCTGACATCGAAAAACAGCGTCGCGAATTGGTCTCGAAGGAGACGGCCATGCAGCGTCGTTTTGAAAGCGAGAAGAAGGAGATTCGGCGACTTGCCGAGGAAGAAAATGCGGAAAGGAGTCGCTTCAAGAACCTCGAATATGAAAAGCAATTGGGTGACCTTCGGAAACAAATCGAAGATCTGAAGAGGAAGGCCGAACAAGGTTCACAGCAAACCCAAGGCGAAGTTGCGGAAATGGCGCTCGAGAAGCTCTTGA
>JACQVH010000242.1 GCA_016209895.1 Candidatus Hydrogenedentota bacterium
GCGTGGGAATGGGATTGGTCGAGCGCGGGGGCGCATTGCGGCGAGACGGACGGGGACGCGATTCTGGACGTGGCGGCGTGGCGCGCGCGGGTGCCGGCCAAGGAGTGGAAAGCCAGGTTGAAAGCGGTTGCGCGTGACAAGGTCGTCGAGAAGGAGATTCGCGGGGGGACACACACCGGTCGCCCGCTCGGCAGCGATTCGTTCTTAAGCAAGCTCGAGCACCGGCTCGGCCGGCGCGTGCGTGCGCTACCGATGGGGCGGCAGAAAGGCTGGCGGAAAAGCGCTAAGAAGTTGAAATAAACGGTGACTGTCCCTATTTATTTATGGGAACTATTGACACTGGTTCGAGATGCGGCGACGTCTCCTGTGAGCAGGCCGAAGCATGTGTCCTGCGGACGCTTTTCGATGAAATGTTTCCAGACGGATATAATTGGAAGGATCGAAGTTGCTATGTTTATACGATAAATGCCAAGAGTATTTGCTGTCTTATGGACGATTAGATTATATATTAAATAGCTTAGTAATTATTTGCACGTGTTAAACGACAAGATATGTCGTGGCATTTTGTTAGTGCATGGAGCCATACGAGAACATGACAGCGCCAATAAAAACTATTAGATGGCTTATTTTTGCGATTGGGATCTTAGTGTGTTTGATTGTATTATTGCTAATAGGCACACTTTGGCATAGTCTCGATCTATATTATTCTTCATGGCAGATGTTATTATTTGAGTCACCGCTACGTATAGAGGCCGTAGGACATCCGATAACTGGCGCTATCGACTTCGTACTACCCAAAGGCCTTTACCGTTGCTCAATCTATATTGTTGTGCCTGAGCCACTGTCGGAGTTTGCGAAAAGTGATCTCTTGTTCTCTTACACTTGGGGATTCAGATCGCCTGTGAAGATCAAGAATGCTGGCAAGACTACTGTATCCTTCACTAGTCAGGAATTGTTAGATATCTGTCGGACCAGCAAGCCGATGGATGGCAGGGATGGACTAGCTTTACCTTATCCGTGGACTAATCTGTTTCCGGGTCATGATGATAGGTGCGCAGTATTTAGCGTTGCCGATTTAGAAGTTCCTGATCCGGGAATGTGTGGCTATCTAACCGTGACGTTGGAAAATCCCGATGATGTTCCCGCTGAATTGAATGAGGTCTATTGGGCATTGCGGCTCGAACGTTTTCTGGATGCGATATAGTTAAGCGTCCCGTGAAGGACAGGCTATAGGTTTTGTAGGCGGACAAGTTGTCAGGTAGAAGTTGATCGAGATTAGTGTGGGGTTCCTTGGTTAGGCGAGGACTACCACCCCCACCCTCCTGGCCCCGGCGGCCGCGGTGCGGGCACGTTGGGCAATTGTGGAGTGGCCACTTGTCCGCCCGTGGCAGATTGCGGAATGTCTGGCTGTGGAAATGCCGGAGCGCCCGCAGGCAACTCTGGAAATCGCAGCAACTCTGGCATCTCCGGTACGCCGGGCGCTTGCGTGACCATCGCCGACAGTTCCGGCTGGCTGGGGTTGAGCATCATCGAGCGGTCAAACATGCGCCGTGCGGTCTGGGGGTCGCCGTTGTGGTTGAGATAGACCATGCCCAGTTCGCGAAATACCTTGTCATCCTGCGGCGCAAGCTGCGCCAGCAGATGTAGCCGTTCCAGCGCGTCATCCGGCCGCTCCAACTGTTCCAGACACTGGGCGCTCAGCCAATTGGCCTCGTAATCCAGCGGTGCTTGCTTCAGGAGCCGCTCAAACAACTTCAGCGCGGCCTCGTAGTTTTCCTTCTGGAAATACAGCTTCCCAAAATTCCGCAACGCCAACAGGAGTCAGAAGTCAGGAGTCAGGAGTCAGAAGTCAGAAGTCAGAAGTCAGGAGTCAGGAGTCAGAAGTCAGGAATCAGGAGTCTGAATCTGAACGGGATGGGAAGACAGCTCGCTTCTCCATCTCCGCGCACGCACTGCCCGTATGAGCTCCAGATTTGGGAATCGGGGTCACGCCCCGGCCCCTGCGGTATTCCGAACATTTCATGACGCCGGCCCGTAATTTGACCCCGGTGGAATGGGTTCTGGTATAAAGCGTCCGGTCTTTTTCTCGACTTAATAACCTGTTGCAAATTATGTGGTTAGCGGGTTAGACTGAGGGTGGTGGACGACACGCGGAAGGTTGGCCCAGGTCTTGCACACCCTTCCCATGAGTAAAAATGCTCAGAACAAGTGGGAATCTAATGTATCGTCGCATGAGCGTATCTCTGGAGCACGGTCGGCGAATCGCGGGTGCTTCTATCATCGTTTTGGTCCTTGGCGTGGGAGCGCTATCCCTAGGCGTCGGCAGTTGCCAGAACCTCCCGCCGATCAAGGCGTCGGTTTGTCTATCCTGCCATGACGGACGGAGCGCACCCAACCAGTTGGGTTTTCTGGTCAGCGCGCACCGCAGCATCGAATGCGAGGTATGCCACGGGTCGGGTTATCTGCACGTGCGAAACGGCGGACGCGGCGGGCTGTTCATTACGAATCCTGCGAAACTGAGTTTTCCGGAGACGTATGCCACGTGCAACACTTGTCATGCAGACACGGTCGTCGGTTTCCTGGCGAGCCATCATGCCGTGGAACAAGTGGTGACGTGCGCGGATTGTCATGACGTGCATCAGCCGGGGGGCATGCAAGCCAATCCGACGGACAATACGTTGTGCCTGCAGTGTCACGCGGAGCTCGGGTTCGATTCAGACGCCGCTATTTCCACTCACACGTTCCATCCGGTAGACCCGGCCGGTACCGGCGCGAGCCGCTGCACGGCGTGTCACTTGCCTCCGCTGCAGCGGGAGGATCAAGCCGACGGCCCGCATGACCACACGCTCTTGACGATTCCGCCGATTCGCTCGAACGAGGCCGCGGCCGCCGGGGTAACGCCGATTCCGCCCAACTCGTGTTCGGGTATCACCGGTTGCCACGATGGCACGGTGCCCGAAGCGCCGGTTTTTGACGTGGATAACCTGGCACTGAATGAAATCTTACAGTCTATTTACGATGCGCGGTATGGAGATTAGCGGTTGAGGCCCGGGTGGGGACATAGTCGGAAGGCGCTGACGGTGCTCTTCGGGTTGGGAGTAGCCCTTCTGATCCTCCCGCACTTTGCCGGGGCCGAGGACACGCCGCCGGCCGCTCCAGCGACGGAAAGTCCTGAAGCGGCTCCGCCTGCGGAGACGCCTGCGCCCGAATCGGCCGCCGAAACGCCGCCGGCGACGCCAGAGGGCCAAGAAGCGAAGCCGGCCAAGAAGTGGATTCGTGGCAGCGTCCAAGCTGGAATTGACGCCGCCTGGGACGATGACGATACCGATGTGAATCTGAATCAGTCGCTTCAACTTAAGATGGACCCGCCGCAGTGGCCCCGGCTGCACTTGCGGGGGTCGCTGTGGATGCTCGAAGACTTGGATTCAGACGAGTCCCGGCACAGCACGTTGCGCGATATCAACGACGCCTCGCGGTCCGACCTCCGTGCGCGTCTGCTTTATCTGTACGTGGACGTGGATGACGTTTGGGGCGATTCCACGTTGCGGATCGGACGGCAACGGATTCAGGAGAGCCCGGCGTTCAATCGCATTGACGGTTTGTATTTCAAACAACGTCACCCGAAGTGGGACTGGTACACCTTCGGCGGGGCCCGCGCGACTATTTACGATGACGCGCTGGACGACCTGGTCCTGGGCGGGGGCGCAGCGTATCGTCCTGTGATCGGGACCGAGATTACACTTGACGCATATTACGGCGAGGAAAATCGGAGCCGGAGCGATATTGTCTATCGTCGGCCGATTGTGGACTTGCTCCGCTTGGACTTTCCACGCCGCATTCGCGGGGATATCAATGACACGTTGGTGGCCTTGGGCATCCGGCAGGAAATCACGCCCAATCTGCGCGTGTTCGGGCGCTACACCTTGGAAGACGGCGAGAGCGACGAAATTTTGGTTAATGCCTATGGCCGCATCCCTGGCTGGGACCTGGCGTTTGACGTGGCATATCGGCAGCGGCTCAACGTGGCGGGCGATCGCGTCACCGACATCAGCAATTTCTATCGGGTGCTGGGTAACTACGAGGAATACCAGAACTTGCTTATCAGCTTGCACCGGCCTCTGACCAAGAAATTAACGCTGTCCCTCGAAGGCGAAGTGAACAATGCCGAGAACGACGACTGGCTGACGGCCAATCGCGACTATCAGCGCTACGCGGCCATTTTATCCGCAACCGACCTTGTACCGAGCGTGGACACGAGCGTCTCTTTGGAACGCTGGGACGTGGACGAGGGCGAGAGCACGTGGGCCGTAACCGGCGAGGTGACGAAGCGTTGGGACAAGTTGCGCCTGACCGTCGGCACCGATTATCAGCGGTACAAAGATAAAGTCCTGGTGTATGATCCGCTGCCGTTCTGGACTAGCCGTGGACTGGCGGCGATCTTCCCCGGCTTTTTCCTGAATACGGAGCCGATTATTTTCTTCCTGGACCAGACCGTGGTCGAAACGCATGAAGACATTTATTCCGTGTACACCAAACTGAACTGGAGCGTCAAGGACAATCAAGACGTGACGGCGCGGGTTTCGTACGAGACGGACGATGGACCCGATTCGCCGTACTGGCGCGTACAGGTGGGCTATGATTTACGGTTCTGACGATAGCCGCGCCATCGTCCTGTTGAAGCGCTGCCCGGCGCGCGTCTGGGTGACTGCGCTGGTGGTGGTTTTATCGCTAGCGGTGGGAGCTTGCTTGGCCCATCGGCAGGAGAAACCGGCCGCTCGGGCGTCGTTGGCGGACCGCGGCTTCAAGTTCCCTCATGTCACCCATAAAGAGCAGGGTATCGGTTGCACGGACTGCCACGTCTTCGAAGGTGGCCAGTATCAAGCGCCGAACCATGAACTGTGCAGTACGTGCCATGAAATTCTGAATGAGCCGCGCGACGCAGAATCGTGCAAATTTTGCCATCTTCGGGCCGACCAACTCGTGGACGACCGGGTGAAATTGCTGACCGATGAGCAGCGCTTCAGCCACGAAACGCATATCGCTAAAGGCCTGGACTGTACAGCCTGTCATGAGGACCCGAACGAGAAACCCTTCCCGGAAGGGCCGTTGATGCCCTTCTGCATGGACTGTCACGGGAAGACCGAGCCCAAGCTGCTCGAATGCAAGGTGTGCCATACGCAGATTGACAAAGATGTCCGGCCGCAATACCGCGGCAAGACGCGCATTCAGCATGACGCGCCCGAAATCTGGAAACGGGTGCACGGTCAGGAATCCAAGATTGATCCGGCGTACTGCGCGTTGTGCCACGACGCCGAGTCCAGTTGCGAGGACTGCCATCGGAAGACGCCGCCGGACAATCACACGATCACCTGGCGTCGGAAGCTCCATGGGCTGCATGCGGAGTGGGATCGCAACACGTGCGCCATTTGTCACGAAGAGGATTCGTGCCTCAAGTGCCACAAAAACACGCAACCTTCGTCGCATCGCGGCGGCTGGGGCCGGCCCGGCAACCTGCACTGCCTGACCTGCCACTATCCGCAGGAGAAGACGAATTGCACCGTGTGTCACGAGGACATCGAGCATCCCCAGGCGATTCCGTCGCCGCATAACTTGGGGATATTCCCGCCGAATTGTGCGCTGTGTCATCCGGGAGGCCTGCCCAACCGGGCGCCACACGTAATGAATAGTACGGTCCGATGTATCGTCTGTCATTAGGGGACGGCGGTTAAGGACATAAAAGGAACAAAGGAGCAACAACCATGGGTAAGAGAGTTTCAATGGTGGGTAAGCTGGTGTTGACGCTGGGGGTCGGTATGGCCGTGTGTGTGTCCGCGCTGGCCCAGGAAGCGCAACGTGAGTACATGGGCAACGGCGCATGCAAGATGTGTCATAACAAGGTGCCCGAAGGCGAGCAATGGAACAAGTGGAAGGCCGAGAAACATGCTCAAGCCTTCCAAGTGTTGCAATCTGAAGAGGCCAAGAAAGTCGCGGCCGACAAGGGCCTGAAGACCGCCCCGGCCGAGTCTCCCGAGTGTCTAAAATGCCACGTGACCGGTTACGACCCGGAGAAGAAAGCCGCGCCGGCTTCCATTAAGATGGAAGATGGTGTACAATGTGAGAGTTGCCATGGCCCGAACTCGCTGCACGTCGCCGATGCCAAAAAGCAAATGGCGGCAAAGGACAAGGCGAGCGTTGACGTGAAGAAGAATCTTGTGAAACCGGACGAGAATATCTGTAAGAAATGCCATAATCCGGAAAACCCCACTTGGAAGGCCGACCGGTATACGACGGCCAGTGGCGAAAAGACCGGATTTGACTTCGCCCAGGCGTATGAGAAAATCAAACACCTTAACCCCAAGAAGGCAGCCGCCCCTAAGTAAGATAGTGGTCAAAGATACCGACGGTGAGCGCCGCCCGAGGGCGGCGCTCACCGTCGCCTCGAAGTCCTCGCCGGCGTGGCTATCCAATGCCCTCGGCAACGATATCTGAATTGCCGGCCGGAGCTTGAACCTTGTACACAATTCTACGAAAAGCAGTTGATATTCTGGCGTCCTACGGGTTCGCGTGTCTCATCTTCCTGTTCCTCTTGCTGCTCACCTACTTGGGCACGCTCGAGCAGGTCGAGCATGGGCTTTACGAAACCCAGCAACGGTATTTCGCCTCGTTGTTCCTGGTCCACGAGTTCTTTGGCGTGGTTCCCGTGGTATTACCCGGAGTGCGGCTGCTCCTGACCCTGCTGTTCATCAATATCGTGTGCGGCGGCATCGTGCGTATGCGGAAAGGGTGGAGACAGCTCGGCGTGATGATTGTGCACGTCGGCATCATCGTTTTGTTGGTGGGTGGTTATATCACGTACCGGTTCTCGATGGATGGCCACTTGACGTTATACGAGAATCAACAGTCCAGTGAATTTCAAAGTTATCACACTTGGGAAATCGCGCTGGCGCAGCCGAATGAAGACGGCAGCCGATCGGAGTACATAGTGTCTGATACCATGTTCGCGCACCTGGGACCTGACGGGTCAACGACGTTCCAGGCGGAAGGCTTGCCGTTCGAGATTACGATTCGAGGCTATACAGAAAACGCACGGCCGGTACGGGCCGCGGGCAACCGCGCCGCCTCGAATCCCGTTGTAGACGGGTTCTATCTCGAACCGCTCCCATTGGAGAAGGAGAACGAGCGCAACGCGGCGGGCGCTTACGTGACACTGACGGAGAAAAACGGCGGCGTCAAACACGACGGCATTCTTTGGGGATTGGCGACCGCACCGCTGGCCATGGCGATAGACGGCCAGCCATGGCAGATTGATCTTCGCCGGCAGCGCTGGGAGCTTCCCTTTGCGATTCACCTGGACAGGTTTACCCGCGAGCTTCACCCGCGCACGAGCATGGCCAAAGCGTTCATGAGCGACGTAACGAAGATCGAAGGCGGAACTGAACAGAAAATCAAGATTAGCATGAACGAGCCGTTGCGACACAAAGGCTATACGCTCTACCAGGCTTCGTGGGGTCCCGCGGATGCCGGACCCAACGACCGGTTGTTCTCAACTTTTGCCGTAGTGAGGAATCCCGCGGACAAATTCCCGCTGTATGCTTGCGTAATCATCACCTTCGGACTCCTGTTCCACTTCTCGCAGAAGCTTTTCCGATTTCTTCGGGCCGAGCAAAAAAAGGTTGCCGCATGATTCCTCGATTCCTTGCCACATTCGTTATCGGCGCGACAGTCCTCGCGTCTGCCCTCGCCGAGCCTATAGTGCCAACGCCAACCCCGCGGTGGGACGCCGAAGCGTTACGAATGTTTGCCACGCTTCCCGTGCAGGACGGTGGTCGCATAAAACCCTTGGATACGTACGCGAACTTCACGCTACTGAAGTTTAACGGCAAACGGAAATGTGAATTGCCGGACGGGACGAAAATCACACCGCTGGAGTGGCTCCTGGATTGCGTCTTCTTCCCGGAACAGGCACAGGAGTTTCGAGTTTTCCGCGTGGATAGTCCCGAAGTGTTGGATGCCCTCGCGGTGCCCCACACGGCAAAACGGGACCGATATTCCTATCGTCAACTCCTGCCCGGTCGAGGAAAGCTATTTAGCCTGGCGGGCCAGTACGCGGGAATAGATCCGAAGGAACGAACGCCCGTTCAGACCCAACTGGTCAATCTGGCGCAGAATGTCCACGAATTTGAGTCGCTGACGCGGTTCATGCACTTTGCGGCCCACCCCATCGCGGTCGGCGCCGGCAAGAAACTGCAAGAAATCTTCGCGGGCGCGGAGGAGGTGCGTTATAGCGATATCATCGCCAAAGCATCGGCCATACGTGATGCGTTTATGGCGATTAGGGGTCCGCACGGTGCGGGGGAGAATAGCGGCGAACTCAATGCGGTAAGCCAATTGATTCACGACGCGGAGACTGCCGGAGCCCCTTCCGATGCATTAGCACTGTTCCCGCCCTCAGGGAAAACGAGCGACACGGAATGGCTCACTCCCGCCGAACTGCTGCAAGCAGCTTTCATGGGAACCGCGACGCTGAGCGATCAGGTCGAATTGCTGCGCCGTCTGGAGGAAATTGCTGCGCACCCCGGGCAGACGACAGAAGTTCGGACGGCTATCGCCGTGTTTCACGATAAAGTTACGGCGCTGGCCACGGCGCGCGGCGACTATGGAAAAATCCCGCTCGAGGTGGCCCTTTACAATTCGAGAGTTTTTAATTACAGTTTGTTCCTATTCCTTTTGAGCTTCGTATTGTCGGCATTCCTCTGGCTCAAATTACGCAGCCGCCTCCTGTACGCCATGACCTCGCTGGCGGTACTCCTTCCGACTTTATTGCTGGTGGTGGGCATCACCGTCCGGTGTATCATCCGCAGCCGACCCCCGGTTACCACGCTGTACGAGACCATACTCTTCATCACCGCCGTGGCTGTAGTCGTCGCACTGTTCATCGAATATGTGAACCGTCAGCGCGTGGCGTTGTCCCTGGCGGCAATCCTGGGCTCCCTGGGGCTATTCCTGGGGAACAAGTACGAGGCCTTGGAAGGCACGGATACGATGCCGAGCATGATCGCCGTGCTGGACACCAACTTCTGGCTGTCCACACACGTGACCAGCATCACCGTTGGCTATGCGGCCGGAATGCTCGCCGGGGCCATTGGACACGTTTATATTCTCGGACGGCTATTCAAGTTTCGTCGCGACGATACGGCCTTCTATAAGACCATCACGCGAATGGTGTACGGGGTCTTGTGTTTCGGACTGTTGTTCGCCGTGGTCGGGACGGTCCTGGGCGGCATCTGGGCGAACGACAGTTGGGGCCGGTTCTGGGGATGGGACCCCAAAGAGAACGGCGCATTGATGATTGTGCTTTGGGGTTTGACCGTCATTCACGCCCGACTGGGCGGCTATATTCGCGATTTCGGCATCAGTATGGCCGCGATTGTGGGCGCCATGATTGTGGCCTTCTCGTGGTTCGGTGTGAATCTGCTCGGCGTCGGACTACACAGCTATGGGTTTACCAGCGGTATCTTTCGGGCACTGCTGGTCTTCTATGTCGTCGAAGTAGTCGTACTCCTGGTTGGCGCGGGGGTCTGGTTCCGGGATACCAGATTACAGGGCAAACCGGTCGTTGCGCCGGCCGCCGCCAAACTTCCGTCGCGGAAAGCCAAACCGGGTTGGACCGAGGAGTGGGCCACGTCGAAAAAGTGAACCGGATGTACTCAGTCAACTGATTGTGTTACAATCTCTTAGGAGTTATTTGGGTGGAAGAAAAGAGTGTACTTTGTCGCTTGCCTCTCGATCTTGCCTCGGCACGTGTGGCGAGGGGACGTGTCTTCATTATTCCCGAACGTTGCAAGGGCTGCCGCTATTGTGTGGCTTTCTGCCCAGTAGACGTGCTGGAAGAGTCTACGGAGATCAACGCGAAGGGGTACCATTACCCAAAGGTGAAAAAGGGAAAAGAAAACGCCTGTGTGCACTGCCTCTTCTGCGATTTGGTTTGTCCAGAGATGGCAATCTACACCGAGGAAGTGACCGCGTAGGCGCGGGGGGAACTCAGCGGTGGGCGCCATTATAGACACTAGAATCCAGGACAAGGAGCTTGAGCCGCGGGTACTGACCGGGGTTCACTTCATGCTCGGTGACCATGCTTGCGCCGAGGGCGCGCTGGCGGCAGGGCTCGAATTCTATGCTGGGTATCCTATTACGCCCTCGACGGAGATTGCCGAGCGCTTGGCGCATCGCCTGCCCCGGGTGGGCGGGAAATTCGTGCAAATGGAGGACGAACTAGCCAGCATCGCGGCCGTCATCGGCGCTTCCGCGGCGGGTGCGCGGAGTTTTACCGCGACTTCCGGACCGGGGTTCAGTCTTATGATGGAGAATATCGGACTGGCGGCGATGATGGAGATGCCATGCGTCGTGGTAGACGTAATGCGGGGTTCGCCGTCAACCGGACTCCCGACCCATGTGGGCCAAGCCGACGTGCTGCAGGCGCGGTGGGGGTCGCACGGCGACTATGGCATCGTGGCTTATTCCCCGGCCTCTCCCCAGGAATGTTTTGACCTGACCATCCGCGCGTTCAATGTGGCGGACGAATACCGTATTCCAGCTTTCATTATGATGGACGAAGTGGTCGCGCACATGACCGAACGCGTGGTGATACCGCCGGCTGAAGAGATTCCGTATACGCCGCGCAAACGTCCGCGGCTGGCGCCGGGAGACAACGGATTCAAGCCGTATTTGGCGGATGACGATCTGGTGCCCCCGATGGCTTACGCCGGAGAGGGCTACGGTATCCACTGTACCGGTTTGACCCACGACGAGCGCGGCTATCC
>JACQVH010000026.1 GCA_016209895.1 Candidatus Hydrogenedentota bacterium
ATACTAAATACGGCGCGTCTGCCATCCGACTCCTGCCATTACTCCCACGACAAATGGGAGTAAAATGTCCAAACTCTAGCGACTTGTGCGCCGAAAGCGGTCAAGTCCAAAATTGAAAATTCAAAAATGCCCGCGCACCCACCGTCGAACATTTGTCCGGAGCGGCCTCGGGGTCGTTAGCTCGGGCCAGGCGCTCCTACAGCACACGAGAACGTCCACCTACGGCTGCTTCCTTCCGGACCTGACCGGGTTCGGCGGCATCCCGTTGAGTAGGACCCGGCCGTCAACACCACGTGCCCCGCACCTGACCAAGAGGCAAAATGCCCTCGGGCGGGAATTCGACCTCGCTAAAGCGGATTGCGAGTTCAGGACACCGCTAGTTTCCCGTCTAGCGCGGGCAAAAATAATCGGGAAAACTCGATTCAAAGATAAAGGGAACCTTACCACGCGCCCACAAAGAGTGTCAATGAAAACACCGTCCTTGTTCACTGGTCGCTACGCCATATGGACTGCGGCCGCTTGCTGCCGCTTTCCTAAGGGGAGCTTGCTCCCCGTCCTTGAACCCACGACTGCCCCTAAACGAAAACGCCTTCCAGCAGGTCGCCAGCGAGCTGGCTCAGTAAAAGCAGCAGCAAGCTCCCGCAGTCCAAAGCGGTACGCGCTTGCGGAGAGGGTTGGGGTGGGGTAATCTATGTCCTCACACCCGAACCCGAAGTGATTGAAAGACCCATGGCTCTAATCAAAGACGTCCGCCAGGTTGAAGAACTCTACGCTGAGGCCCGCGAGCGCGGCGCATGCCTCGCCTGCTATGACGTCGAGAACCGGCGCACCCTCGAGGCCATCCTCCGCGCCGTGCACACGTTCGGCGCTCGAATCGGCGTCGCGGACCTGCCCATCATCATCGGGTTCACCACGCATTACCCCGACCGCGGCCAAACGCGTTGGTACCTGGACGTGGACGACGCCGTGCTCGGCGCACAGGCCTGCTTACAGGACCTCCAACTCCTTCTATCCGAGCGCAGCCCGAATCGCAATCTCCGCGTGATGCTCCACCTCGATCACGGGCAGCCTGGTCCGGACGACGTGTTTTTCTACGACCCGTTCTGGCTGGACGCGTTCGCCACCATCATGTACGACGGCTCGCATTATCCCCTCGAGGAGAATATCGAAAAGACGGCGTGCTACGTCGAGACGGTCAAAGGCAAGACCTTGGTGGAAGGCGCCGTGGACGAGATTGCCGCCTCCGGCAGCGGGCAACCGGCGGTGAGCATCACTGAGGTGGCTCAGGCCGTCCGATTCGTGCAGAAGACCGGTGCCTTTCTCATCGTGCCGAACCTGGGTACCGAGCACCGCGCCAGCGCCGCCGATCTGAAATACCGTTCCGACCGCGCCCGCGAGATTTCCGCCGCCGTCGGCAAAGTCCTCTGCCTGCACGGCAGTTCCTGCCTGCAACCGGAGCAGATGAACCGGCTCGTCGAAGACGGCATCATCAAGGTGAATATATGGACGGGTATGGAACGCGCCGGGGCACGCGCCGTCGCCCAATTCGTGCTCGAACAACTCGGAAACACGCTGCCCGAGGCGGACCTGGCGCGGCTGCGTGACGCCGGCTACCTCGGTCCGAAATTTGCCTCCCCTGCGTACCGTGACGAGACGTGCCACGGCAAGTTCTCCCCCAAACTCAGCGCCTTCCCCGAAATCGAACGCAAACGCCGCTGGTTGGACGCCGTCACCCAACATATCCTGACCGAACTGGACCGCTTCGGCTATGCCCGATTCGCAAAATAGAAGCATCGAGTAATGAGCAATGGGCAAAGAGCAATAAGTACCAAGCGACGAGCAACGAATAACGAATAACTGGAAACTGGAAACTGGAAACCAGCCACCAGCAACTAGCAACTGACAACTAATTCCATGCGCACCGACTTCATTGACACCGCCGCCCACGAGCACCTCATCCAGCGCCTGATCGAGCTCGTGCGCGAAAAGAATCGTCTCGGCGAGACGCCCCGCGTCCTGAATATCGGCGCGGGCCGGCACCTCTTCAACGAGACCCAACTGTGCGCGGAAGAATGCCAATTCCTCTGCGACCGCATTGACGTGGACGACTGCGCCCTGAGCCACCCGTCCATCGGCCACTGCTGGCAATGTTCCGCCGAGGCCATGACGCCGGTACCCTCCGAGAATTACGATCTCGCCTTCGCCAATTACGTCCTCGAACACGTGCCGGACCTGCCCCAAGCGGCGCGGGAAATCCACCGCGTGCTGAAACCCGGCGGCGTGCTGGTCGTGTCCGTGCCGAATACGGCGGCCCCGGAATTTATTGTGGCGCGCTGGACCCCACTGTGGCTCCACAAAAGACTTCGCGGCGGAGAATCGTGGGAGAAACAGTACTCTTATCGTAACATACGAGAATTCACGGCCATGTTTGCCGAGGCCGGACTTCAGCCCGTCGAAGTGAGACATTTCCCCATCATGGCCTGGTACGCAAGCCGGGTCCCACTCCTCGGACCTCTGGGCCGCGCCTACGACGCCGCGATAAAACGCATGCGGGCCACTCGCCTCATGGGAAACGTGTTCATCATGTTCGAGAAAAGCTGATCTCGCCCACGCTTGGTAACCTTCTTTGATAGGGGTAGGGAAGGCCGGTTGTCCGGCCTTCCCTACCCCTATCAAAC
>JACQVH010000243.1 GCA_016209895.1 Candidatus Hydrogenedentota bacterium
GCCGAGCATGAGGCCGATGAAAATCCATTGCCATCTCCGGCGTAGGCCCGAAAGGACGGGCGCGCCCATGAGGAGCAACACCGGCATCGCGCAGATAAACCAGCGGAAACCGTAGGCCTCGCCGCCGTAGTTGCTCGTGTTCAGCGCATAGTAGGCGGTCAAAATCGAGAAGGAGACTAGCCCCGCGAGAATGTGACCTCGAAGCGGTGAGGCGGGCCGGAAAATGGCGCGGACGGCGGCAACGATGCCGAGCAAGAGAATAGGGAAGAGCGAGAAGAGGCCGTTCCGGCCGAAGGTCATGTTGAAGAAATACGCACCCTTGGGCTCGGTCAGCGCGTCAATTCCGCGCGGATGGCGCCAGAATGATCCTTCGTACCAGTACAAGTCTCTACGTAGCTGGACGGGCAACGGACTGCCCGTGACCGCAACCATAATGGCGAGATGGGCGCCGACGGGCAACAGCGCACCGGCCGTGGCCCAGGTGAGGGTTGGTTTTGGAAACTTGACGAGTAGATACAAGGCGGCCGGAAGCGCAAAGATGGTGGCGGGCATGTCCAGGGTGGGCACCAAACCGGCGGCCAGGCCGAAGTAGAAGAAGCGGGCGGGCGATAGTGGCAAATGCCCCGAACCCATGCCGAGCGCGAGGTAGAGGGCGATCATGACGGCGCACGCGCCCGGGACGTGATTGTTGATGTTCGTACTGTAACCCCAGAGTTGGGTGCCGAAGGCCAAAGCGAATAGGGCCACGGCGCGGCCGACGGCGTCCGACATGACAAACTGCAAGCTTTTTGCGAAGAAGATGAGCGTCAGTAGGTAGGGCAGCCCCATGAACGTCATCGCCATAATCCGCAGAATCTGGTCCGTGTCGCGGTCGTTCTCCAGACTCCACCCCGCGAGATGATTGATAGCGAGGTACTCGCCGGCCATGAGGAGCGGCAGCAGGGGAGGCTTGCTGGAGAGCAGATGCCCATTCACCATTACCTTGTCAATGGTACGCTGCTCGAACCGGTTCGGCTCCTCGGTGAGCGGGCGGTCAATGTACCAAGTGCCGAACTTGGTGAGGCTGAGGACGGTGGCGAGGCGGCTGTACGCGGGATCGCCGAAGGAACGGGCATACGTGCCCAAGAGCACGAATACCGCGGCGATACAGATTATGAGAGACTCGAAGACGGAGAATGCCGTATCACGGTCCAAGTCAGACTTCTTCTCCTTCCAACGTGCCGAGTTCGAGATCGAGTTCGGCGCGCTGTTCGATCTTATCCACTCGCCCATCGCGAATCCAGATGATCCGGTCGGAGACATCGAGCATTTTGAGGTCGTGCGTGGCGCTGATGATGGTGACGCCCTTTTCCTTGTTCAGTCGTCGCAGGAGTTCGATGATTTCTTTTCCGGTCTTGAGGTCGAGGTTCCCCGTGGGTTCGTCGGCCAGGATGATGGCCGGGTCGTTGGCGAGCGCGCGCGCGATGGCGACGCGCTGTTGCTGGCCGCCGGATAACTCGAGCGGCTTGTGGCGGACGCGCTCTCCCAATCCCACCAAGGTCAGTAGCTCGACGCCTTTGTCCAAGGCGTCCTGGGTGCCCATGCCGGCGAAGATCATGGGTAGCGTGCAGTTTTCGAGCGCCGTCATGACCGGGATGAGGTTAAAGGTTTGGAAAATATAGCCGATCTTCCGGCAGCGCAGCCATGCGAGCTCGTAGGCATCGAGACCGGAGATGTCCACCTCGTCAATGTACACTTTGCCCTCGGTGGGCTTATCCAATCCGCCGATCATGTTGAACAACGTGGACTTGCCGGAGCCGGAAGGCCCCATAATCGAAATGTATTCGCCGCTGTGTACCTCGACGCTTACCCCGCGCAGCGCATACACGGATTCCTTGCCCATGGTGTACTGCTTCGTGACACCCAGGGTCTTCACGGCATATTCGGTGGCGACGGGAGCTATAGCTTCAGCCATTCAAAGACTCCATTGTCTGACGGGTCCGACGCGTCAGACCGGTCTGACTATAATCAAATTTCAGTCCGCATCGCATCCGCAGGCGGCATCCGCCCGGCGCGTCGCGCGGGATAGATCGCGCCCACGATGGATAGCCCCGTACCAATCAGCACCGCGATGCCCAATTGGCCAAAGGCGGTACCCCACGGGAGGTTTCCCAGGACGTTCTCGTACTGCGTCATGGCGGCGAGTACGGCCACGATGAAACCGGCGAGTCCGCCGAGCATGCTGCCGACCAGTCCTTGAAACGCAGCTTCGATTAGGAACAGTTTTACCACAAACCAGTCCAAAGCGCCCAAACACTTCATCGTTCCGATTTCGCGGTAACGTTCCGTAACGCTCATCAACATGGCGTTGGTAATGCCGACGGTACACACGACGAGGGAGATGCAAATCAACCAAACTTGCGTGGCGCGGTCCTCGGAAACCGTCGCGCCGGGTCCGACATCGGGCGGCCGCAGACTGGCCGTAGCTAAACCGGAAATCATGACCGAACTCAGGAACGCAATTGCCAGCACGATGCCGGCCATGGTGACGCACGATCGCCAAAAACGGATTTTCAGGCTGCGTAAGGCGATCTTGAACGCTTCGCGGTTTGGTAGCTTGATCTGGCGCTTGATGCCCTTGCGCGCTACGGCGTTCGTGGCCACGGATAAGAACTCCTCCCCCGGGCAAAGGACGAAAAGGACATCAAGGACCTAAAGGACGTATCGGACATATCGGGCGTAGGCCGTCCGGGTGAGCGCTTGTTGCCGGTTGGGAGCGATTGTTTCCGGGGTGTTGAACGCGGCTCCGGCTTGGAATTGCCACTCAAAAGATGACTTGCGATCATCGTCCGGTGATGGTGTTCCACGTCCGTTTCCACCAACTCTCGGCCTGTTCTTCCTCTTGCGGCACGGTCCGTTCGACTTTCGGCTCGACCGGCTGCCATGCGCCGTTGACATTTTCCTCCGTCTTTTCCGCCACGAACAGCGAGCCGGCTCTCAGCCACTTTCCGTAGCGGAATTCGTAGGTGACCGTTTCCGCGCCGGTGTCGCGGAAGAAATTCGTGTCGGCCTGCGCTTCATCCCGGTCGCGGTGGAGTCGTGTAGCAAATCGAACCTTGGGAATGGTTACATTCGCGGAGGCGGGCGCCGTCCGCGATTCGGTCTCGCGCATTTCAATGTGGTACGTGTCCGGGCCTTGGGGGTATTCATCATACTCCTTGAAGTGATAGGGCGGACGACTAATCAACCGGGCTTTTCGGTTTTCCTGGTTCCGCGCCGCCATCTCGATCCGGGCGCGCACCAGACCTTTCAGTTGGGACTCGCGGTCTTCGCCCGTATCTTTCGCCGGGGACTGAGCGGTGATTTCCGGCTCATCAGGGGCGTTTCGCTCCGCGTTACGGTCCCGCCACAAGGCGCACGAGGCGCAGAGCAACGCAACTACGATAATTGACAGCGATCTTTTGCCACCTGGCCCAATTATTGGACACATAATCTTGTCTCCATCAATTCTTTCTCGGACGGAACACCGGCAGAACGCGCCGTGCATCGCTTCCAACAAACTGGGTCGAGGATACCGGAAAACGGGGTCACACGTCTACCGAGGAAGGAGGAACGCCGCGTGGCGCCCGTCGTCGGTAATGTGTACCCTCAGACAAACGCCCCCAACTGTTCGCGGACGTAATGCTATACTTCAATTGGGACTCGAGGCGGCGACTTTTATTTCACGAATCTTGGGATCGCCGGGGGTGAGTTCCAAGACACGGTTGGTTCCCAACGAAGTCTTCCGCCGACTATCTTCCAGTAGCACGCGGTTCTTCGATATCTCGAGGACCTTAAAGCGTCCATTGAGAATATCGCCTTTCTTTGAGGTAACCGTGCCGTCGGCAACCGTGAAAAGGGCGATCGCGGGTTCACTCGACACATCCACACGATTGACGACCACGTGATAATCGTGCTGTTCGCTGCTCACCTCAGCATACTTCGCACGAACGACGTTGTTGACATCAATGAGTAAGGCCTTGTCCGCCAGTTTCGCCGCGTCCGCGAGCTTGCTGTTATCCCACGGTTCGGCGTTCAGATAGCCGTCAATCGTCTGGAGCACTTGGGTTCGAACCTGGCCCGCAATCTTCCTGTTCTCTTCGGAAGGGTCATTATTTACAGCATCTGCGGCCGCCTGTACCATCTTGATGCGGTCTACCTTCTGTCCGGCATTCAATGCGACCAGCATTTCCGGAGCGAGATTCTGGTATTTGGGGCCGGTATCCACCGGTTGATTCCCGCGGATCATGGCCGTGACGTGAACTGCGCCGAAATACAGAATAATCACTGCCGCCACGAACGAACCGATCAGGCCGACTTTCTTCATCAACGTGGGCTGCGGTTGGCGGATGACAGGCGCGGGTGGATTTACGGGGACGGCCAGCGAGGCCAGGGCTTTGCTGCGCTCGTCGAGTTCCGGCAGGCCGCTCGAGGAGGCGGTTCTTGTTTCCGGCCCCTCGGAGTCCGTTTTTGATTTGCGTCGAAAGATGGTGGTTTTGGCCTTCGGGGCTTCGACTTGGGTCTGGCCGAGAATTTCCTCGGTGCGGTAGGCTTCGAGGGCTTCCATGACACTGTGGGAAGGCGCGTAGTGGCTGACGGTCTCGCCGCCGAGGTCCTCGATGGACATCTGACGCGCTTCGTCTTTGGGACGGCCCACGTTTTCCCCGCAGAACCGGCACTTGGTCGCCAGAACGCTGATTTCCATCCGGCAACTGGGACACATGCGCGTCTTTTCGGGCGGCTTGAATCCACCTTCGTTAACCAAGGCCATTACCTCCCTGTTGGTTCCCCGAGAATAAGCCGGCGGACATATGCGACCTTAGTCTTAATCCCCGCCCCGCCGAGCCGGTTGCCCGGCCCATGGCCTGCCCCAAAACGTGCAGAATCCTAACGGAAGCTGGGACGCGCCAGCTTTACCACTATAGTATAGAGTCTTGTGCGGAAACGCAACCCCTCTTTTCGGGTGTTTGGCCTGGATATTCGTTTCTTGCTCCCAGTGGGGTCCTTTATACAGTTTTACGCCGGGCCGTGCAACCCGCCCGCCCGCTCACGGGGCAACCTGAGAACGGCAACGACCACAAGGACCACAACGACCGGCGACCTGTTCACAGGCTCCTGGAAATGCTCCCGATCTGATTCCTGGTTACCCATGGCCCAACACCTTGAGCGTGTCGAGAATCACGTTATCCAAGCTCATGGCGCCCTCCGCGCCCGCGCTCGGTAGTTCGTGCCGGCAGACTGGAGAGTCTGCCCCACTCCCATCACAATGAACGCATGGAAATGCTCGGCCGGAGACGCCGTATTGCCGTCGAACGTCATATAGTTTCTCGACTTCTTCGGGGGGCAGTTTGGGTACCCGTCCAAGCAGGTGCGCTACCAGCAGTGTTTCGGCGGCGTGCTCGATCTTTTCCATTTTGAAGTAGGCATCGTAAACATCCACGCCGATCGTCAACGCGCCGTGTCGATCAAGCAGGATGGCGTCGCATTGCCGGATAAGTTCGCGGATGGCGGCGGCGCCTTCCTTCGTTGCCGGGGTTGCATAGACGGAAGTGGGCACGCCGCCGACGGTGTAGACCACTTCGGGCAGCACGCACTCGGCGAGTGAAATGCCGGCCAATGTCAGGCCGATGGCTTTGGGCGGGTGGGCGTGTACGACCGCTTTCATCTCCGGGCGCTCCTCATAGGCTGCGAGGTGCGTAAAGAATTCAGACGTGACTTTGCCTTGTCCCGAGACCTTGTTGCCTTTCCCGTCGGCGATGAGCAAATCGTTGGGTGTGAGGAACCCTTTGGAAACACCGCTGGGCGTGCAAACAAAGCGGTTGGGCGCGAGGCGCACGCTGATGTTGCCGTCCGTGGCGGCGACGAGGTTCTTGGCATACATACGGCGTCCGGTCTCGCAGATGGCCTTGCGAATATCGAGTTCCGTCGTCATGATGTAGTCTCCACGTGGTCTACAATGCCCACAATCACGGTGCGCACCGGCGCTTCCGGGTCGTTTAACATGAACCGCGCCGAACTGCCTTCCTGCATGATCAAGACCAGGTCGCCGAGCCCGGCCTGGACCCGGTCCAGCGCCACGAACGTGCTGCCTTCCTCGCGACCGTTTGGCTTGAGCGGCTTTACCAGAAACGTTTTCCGGCCATGATAAATCGGATGTTTCTGCGTCGCAACGACGTGGGCCACGACGCGCGCGAGCTTCATGACGTAATCTCGTCAATGATGGCCACGATGGTCAGGTCCGCCGGATTAAACTTTTCAGGCAACGGGAACGTGGCCTCGCGGCCTTGTGCCATGAATACATACTCGCCAACGTTGGCCCCGATGGCATCGCACGCAACGAGCGGCGCGCCGGCCGGTTCCTTCGCCTCGTTGATCGGCTGTACCACGAGGAACTTCACGGACTTGAAGGCCTCGAGCGTTTGTGCGGGGACCAGCCTACCGATCACGCGTGCAGGTATCATCGTTTCCTACGAGATGGCTGAAGATTTCCGGGTACGGGTTCGGGATCACTACATTGTCGATCAGCTTGTCACCGGCCGCGCGCACGCCGGCCCAGACGGCCGCTTCCACATCGGCCACGTCTCCGACGAAGGTCGTGTAGCCTTTACCGCCGATATGCAGCGCGAGGCGGAGCTTCATCAACTGCACGGGCGCGGCCTTGCATGCGGCGTCAGCGGCCTCCACGATGGCCGCGGCCGTTTGCGTTTCAATGATGCCGACCGCATTGGGGGCAGGTTCGGGCGCCTGTCCTCGGAGCGCGGGCAGGATTTGCGGATGAAGATTCGGGAGCACGAACGAGTAGACGAGCGATTCCTTGGCGATATTCACGCCGGCCCGGACCGACGCCTCGACAGAGGCCACGTCGCCGGCGACGGCGGCCAGATAGCGGCCCGGATCAATGGGATGGGATTCCATGAGTTCCACTTGCGCCGCCTTGACCATGGCGTCGCTGCCAAGAATGCCCACGGCAATGCCCTGGAATTCCACCATCCCTAGGACCGACATGCGGCGTCCTTCCCTCCCGCTAGAATCATGACGATAGATTGTAACATTATTTAGTGGCGAGTTCCGAGTAAACGGAAATGAGAAATACCAAATGTCAAGTGGTCACTGACCACTGGTTACCAGTCACTGGTCACTGACCACTAGCAACCAGCAACTGAAAATGAGACGATTGCTTCTAATAATCCTCGGTGTTGCGATCTTGCTGGTCCTAATGATCGTGATGCGGGACACGGCCGTGGCCCCGGGTCACAATTCTGCGGGCGACAGGCTCCGAATCTCCGGTCTTGGCAAAACGGAAGTCATTGCGGTTGCGCCGGGGACGCGCTTGAGTTTGGGGGGCGAACCGGTCGAGGTGCGGGGCATCCGTGCATGGTCCGGATTGTTGCGCGACCCACGGGGCAGTCCTATGGCGGAGGTATCGCTGCGGATAGGGGACGGCGTGTGGCAGGAACACGTGTTTCTAAAATCGGGCGAATGGATGCGACTGATGCCGAACTTTGCGGCCTACTTCGCGTGGGTCGAGTCGAGGGGGGAAGCGGAGTCTCGTATCGTGAAAGATGGAACTGGGCTTGAATCCGCGCGCTGGGGAGTCGTCGAGGGCGAGGCCGTCAACTGGTTTGATTCTTTCGCACCTGGAACCGGACTGGAATTGGCTGATGGGAGCACGATCACGCTTCTGGCTTTCAACGACGCCCATCCGACCTCGGCGGGACCTACGCCCGCGATCCGAGTATCCATCTCGAGAGATGGCGACGCGGAGGAGTCTTGGGTCACGGCTAACGACCCGAAAAGCCATCCGAAAGTGTGGTTCGAATATTTTGCGCGGCTTCCGGTGTTATGTCGGTTGTTCGCCTGGGAAGATGGCCGCGTTTTGGCGGCCGCGCAGTCTGACCGCTATCGGGGTGACGCCGTCGAGTTAGTGTCCGGCTCGAAGCCGACGGTCCGCGCGGCCGGTTATGAACTGCGGCTCGACCAGGTGGCGCAGGGCGCCTTGCCGGTTTTTCCGGACGAGTCTACAGCGAAGGAAATTATACTGAGTTTGCCCGAACGGGAACTGCACGTTCGCGAGGGCGAGGCGGTGACCTGGGATGACTACCGAATCGAGTTTATCCCCGGCGTAACGAATTACCCGGCTACCGGTAAGACTTGATGACCGGAGAGGGAAGGTTAAGTGACGAATCTGTCGGAAAAGGAATGGGATAAAAAGGAGATACCATGAAACACCTTAAGCTCACTTCCAAGGCGTTGCCGCGCACGGCTCAAGGCGGCCTCTTCGGGAAATGGTGCGGACCGAGTGGCGGCATACTGGGAAAGACGCTCGAAAAACTCGGTCTCTGCGACGACAATTACAACGGCGACTGAACGTAACGAACTATGAGATTCTGAGTTGTGAGGAGGGGGAGAATTCCTTCTCCGTTTCTTTTTTTGGCGTGTTCGTGTCGTGGGCATCGTCCATTCTGCGCCTGGGGGCCGAAGGCGTTCGGGCGGCCACGTGGGACCGCCCCTACGCGCGAAGGCGGCGGTAATCGGGCGCGATGAAACCGCCGCTATGGGGAATGTCGGGCTGCCCCTACGCACGCGGAGGTCGCGTGGGACCGACCCCATGGGGCGGAAAACATGGCTCAGGCGAACAGTCAGGGCAATCGCATCAAATTACCTTACAAAACCGGCCGGGCTTGTGATCCAAACCACACTGACCCCACCCCAACCCTCCCCGCAAGCGGTGAGGGAGCACGTTAACCTCCCTTCCCAGACTTCCTCCGTTAGGCCTTCCCCCCGCGTGCGGGGGGATTGAGGGTGCGCGCCTCCCGTAGCACCGTGTCCCACCGCCTTCCCCCCGCGTGCGGGGGGATTGAGGGGGGTAATGGGTCGCGAACGCAAACATTTAGATGCGATTGCCCTGGGCGAACAGTTGTTTTCGTCTCGATGCGGGGAATAGTATGAATATGCTGACATCCTCGATTGGGTAGGCGTTGGCGGCGGTCATGCTGTGAGCGCAATAGATTGGGGAGCTTGCGCGATGAAGACATTCCTTCGAATTCTGCTGTGGACGTTCGCCGCTAGTTCGGCAGCTTTGGCTGTCTCTGCCGACGAAGCACCGTCTAATTCTCAAGCAGACTTCACCAAGTTGTTTGCCCTCTTTGATTCTCTGGGATTCCCGGATCTGAAAAATGCTCCACTGGTCTGCCTCACGAGCTGGCCGGACTCGTGGCCAGACTCGTCACAAAGAATCTGGGTATTGGACGGTTTTCTCCTGTCTGAAGAAGACCGATCGTTCAGGATTCTGACTCTGGATCTGTTCGAGGTGGAACTCTCCAAGAAATGTGCAAGTGTGGACGGAGACCAGGCCATAGGCTATGCCGCCTACGACTATCAAAAAGAGATCAGCGGCAGAATGAAGGAGTTGCGAGAGCGCCTGGGTGCGCTGGTGGCACTTCGTTCGAAGGCGGGTAAGACCGAGGAGAGGTCCGAATTTGATGCCAGAGAATTGGTCTTTAGAGGGCCAGAACGTGGCCCTGGTCGCCGGTTGGGGGTGCGGGCGGAATTGGTTTTTCTGGCGTGGGTTTCTGCCCGAAAAGGGATGGAGAATCTTGATCGGGAGCTTTGTGACGTGGCGAGGGAATTACCATACGACGATCTTAGTCACCTTACCTCAGGCGGACAGGAAAACCTTGAGAAACTAGAGCGACAGGGCGGACTGATTTTCGATAATGTCGTCAGATATCAGGTAGCCCATGCGCTGACGTGGAACGCCGTTGTAGCATTCGAGAATCCAAACGTTACCTGGGAGAATCATCTGCACGCGTTTGAGCGTATTGATGCTCATTTTCCGGAAAGCCCGTACGTGGACCGAGTCAAGGAAGCAATCGCGGTGCTGAAGAAAATGATCCAGGATGAGACAGAGGCTCGAGCAGTCTCTCAAAAGCCTTGGGTTAAGATGACAACCGAGGAACGCGCCGCCGCGCTCGTTTTCCAATTGCGTAACCAGAACGGGCGTCAATGGAGTCAGCCGGGTCGCTGTGAGATTTTCAACGACCCGCGTGGGGAAGAGAGTCCGGCTGCCCGATTGGCGGCGATGGGATACGATGCAGTCCCTCAGCTTATTGAGGTGCTTGATAATTGTTCCTTCACCCGCTCCGTAGATTACGGACGTGATTTCTTCTTTTCCCACCAAGTTCTACGCGTGGGAGACTGCGCCCTTGTGATCTTGGAACGTATTGCCGGGAAAGATTTCTATTCCACGAGTCACTGGAAGGAGTCCGCAGTGGAAACCGGCGATATGGTCGAAGTGAAGCGGGCGATCCTTGAGTGGTGGGCACAATTCCAGGGAAACGGTGAAAAGCAAGTCCTAATTGAGGCTACCAGAACCGGCCAACACGACTGCATCGGACAGGCGCGCCAATTGGCTGAAAAGTATCCAGACGTTGCGCTTGATGCGATAAAAGAGGGTCTTCAACGTATCTCGGAGCCTATCGGTGCGGAACCGGGAAGCTACCGGGCGGCGTTCGTCGGTCTTGTTAGGCTGATTCCGGGACCGGAAGCTGACGCTTTCTTATTGCAACAGCTCAACAGCGGAGCCGATCTGTTCTCACGGGTGGCGGCGGCGGAAGCCTTGCACGCGCGGGGTCGCCCAGAGGCAGTCCCAGCAATGATTCACGAATGGAAAGAGATCGGCGTGTCCCGCAAGGGATATGAAGAACACCGACCGTGGCTGGACCCCGACGTCAGCAAACTAATCAGATTTCTCGCTGGCTCGGGACGCGTAGAAGCGATCGGTGCTTTGACCACCGAGTCTTCTCGGCGACGAGTGATATTTCGAACGGAAATTATCAGATACCTTGGCTATGCGCTCCATGGTGCTGTTTCAACTGCCTCGCGTCCGGCGTCACCGGACGGAGCGGCCGTAGAGCAAGTTAGATTTTCACCGGAGGTGGTCGAGGCGATCGAATCATTTCTGATTAGCGCCCTGGACGATGCCGAAAGAACCGGTGGCGCGACCGCTAGCGAGAGCGGACCAATTTATGTGCGTGTTTGCGATGATTCAGCTCATTCACTGGCTTGGTGTTGGCCGCAGAAGTACGCCTTCGATCTTATCGCACAAGACGACAAGCGCGACCGCCAAATCGCCGCCATAAAGGAAGCGTACGCCAAGGCGAAACACACGAACAGCGCTACCAAGGATTAGCCGAAACTCGCAACACCAACAGCCCGTTCGCAATCACGTTCCGCACTCCGCATTCTACCGGTCTTTTAGTAACTTTCGCCTTTTCAGTCTCTGTAGCACCCGGAGTGCAACGCCCGGGGCTATATATATGGAGACATATTTTGCTGCGCACGAGGAACTCGGAACATGAAAACTTTAACCCCCGGACGCAACCCCAGCCTATCCGACAATGCGTTCTATTTGACATTACGCGTTCGGCCGATTCCCGAAAAACAGCACACTTTATGCACAGATCTTGCACGTTTCTTGCACGTTTTGTGTACGCTTCTTGCCAAAAAGCGTACACTTTGTGCACACTTCTTGCACAGTTTTTCGCATGAAATCGCGCTCTTCCGCAAACCAAGGCCCTTGCACTCTAGCCACTTACGTACCCCTCGCCCCTTCAGTCCCCCTCCCAGCCCGACCCCAATTCTCGGCACCATACAAGAAGTCATACGTCTTCGAGGCCACGGGCGGACGACTGTTTTTGCTCTCATTTCAACGCTATAATCAATGAACTTTCAACCCATCTGGGGGATTATTGCGATGAGCAACGAGTAACAAGTACCCAGTACCGAGTTCCGAGTACCGAGCAGCTTAGCGCTCACCACCGGTCACTGGCCACTGACAACTAGCAACTACCAGAGGTACAAGGATGTTCAATCCGAAGTTTGCGTGTGTAACCATCGTGGCCCTGGCATGCACTGCGGCCGCCGCGGCGCCGTTTTATCGGCCGGGGCGGGAGGTGCGGACGCTCAATACGGACTCGTATGAGATCATGGTCCAGAAAAACGGGCGGCTCAACGTGCGGCTAATTTCGGGCGAGCCCGTCTTCAGCGGGGCCTATCCGATGATTTGGTACGACGGCGCCAAGGAACCGGTCCCGCTGCCGATAGACGGTCGGTGGAGCACACGGATGGAGGTCAATGATCGCCTGGGACAGGGCCAGGGGATGCTGCTGAAGAAGCGGGAGTGCGATTGGATCATCAACACCTATCCGACCAAGCCGTTCCTGACGGTGCAAGTCGCTTACACCAATGCCTCGAGCAAGCCGGTGAAGGTCAAGATGTTGCTGCCGTGGTGCGTCGGCGACCCGAAGGGTGGGGGGATGTCGTTGGGTTCCGGAACCGCGCAGTCGGTCTCGTTGCAGAGCGCAAGCATGTTTCCCGGCAGTGACCAATTGCCACAGTTGATCACGGGCGGCCCGGCGCGGGGCATCTATAATCTTGCGGTGCTGAATCCAGGCACGGGGCGTTCGCTGATCGCGGGATTCTTAACGCATGCCATTTCGTATGGCGAGGTGCGCATCGAGCTGGGTGAGAAGGCGGAACCGGACGAGTTCAGTCTGGCGCGGATGGAGTGCGTCTTCGACCCGCCAATCGAAGTGCCGCCCGACGGCCGTCTTCAGTCCGAACTGCTCTATCTTGGAATTACCGAGACCAATCCGCACCAAGGTCTCGAACGCTTTGGCCTGGCCATGGCCGTGGTCAATGGCGTAAATCGAGAGCAGGAATTCCTGCCGCACGGTTGGGACTCCTGGAACACGAAGTATCGCACCGATATCAACGAAGAGAAAATGCTGGCTGCGCTCGATTTCGTGGACAGGAATCTCAAGCGCTATGGCTGGACTCATTTCGCCATTGATGACGGCTGGCAGATCGGGCGCGGCGACTGGGAACCGAATCCGGAGCGATTTCCGCATGGTATGAAATGGTTCGCGGACCAGGTCCACGCGCGCCGCATGACGGCCGGACTGTGGACGGCGCCGTTCACCGTCTCCGTGAACTCGACGGTGGCGAAGGAACATCCGGACTGGCTGGTCGGTCCCAGTGCGCTTGGCAAGCTCGTAGTGAACGAGACTGAGCGAATCGTAGACGTCACTGTGCCGAGCGCGTACGACTACGTGAAGCGTCTCTGCGCCCGGATTGGCAAAGAGTGGGGCTTCGACGCCATGGTGGAAGCGGACTACGCGTATCATCTACTGTTGGCCGAGTCTTACCATGATCCGACATTGACGAGGGTCGAGATTTATCGGCTGGGTTGGCGCGCGGTGCGCGAGGGTTTCGGCGATCGCAAGTTCATCATGAGTATGACGCCGATGCCGATCACGGGTTCGTTTTGCGACGGTATTCGGATCGGGAACGATTGCGCGCCCATTTGGCGAAAGGTTCCGGACAAGTGGCCCTGGGGCTGCGTCGAAACATTGACCAATGCGGCGAGACTCTATTATTTCAGCCGGGCGATGTGGGTGCCCGATCAGGATTGCGCCTATTTCGGGCACGTGGGCACGCGCCAGCGGTGGGATGTCACGGCGCAACCCCAACTGACTTGGGACCAAAGCATCGCATGGTTGACCGGAGCGGCGCTGACCGGCGGTGTTATCAAAATTGGCGACTGTTTCACGGACTTAAACGAGCAGGAAGTCGCCGCGCTGCGCAAGCTGACGCCGGTGCCGTCGCGTCCGGCCCGGCCGGTGGACTTGTTTGAGCGCGAGAATCCGACCATTTGGTCGTTGCCGATCAAGACGGAGATTGGGGAATGGCAGGTTGTCGGCGTATTCAATTGGGACGACGCGGCGGAGCATACCATCGCCGTTGATTTTTCCCGACTGGGTCTGAATCCGGAGAAGTACTACACGGTGTACGATTTCTGGCGGGACCGATACTATGGCACGGCCCGAGAGCGCGTGGACCTCAACGTTCCGGCGGGGAGCGTTTGCCTGCTGGGACTCCGACCGTACCTGGAACGTCCGATGTTCCTCTCGACCGATCGTCACTTCACGCAAGGCGCCACCGATTTCACCGCCTTGTCATGGGATGAGGCTGCGCGTGTTCTATCGGGTGTGTTCGACGGAATTGAGGACACGGTATACAACCTGCGCGTGTTGGTTCCGGAGAACTTCACAGTGAGAGACACGAAAATTTCTTGTGGACCCGTGCAGACCAGCATGGATGGTCGTGTTTTGAAAATCGGATTTCATTGCGCTCGACAGGGACCTGTGGATTGGAGCGTTCAATTTTGAAGGGAGGGCGCGCGTACTCACGAGCCGCTTGGCGTCGTCGGCTGCGACCTGTATTGCCGGTAATTCATCGCGGCACAGTCCCATCGCGTGAATTACGCGCAGCATCTGCGATTCGGGTAGTCGAGGTTCATCCGTAGCCGCGGCCAGACTGAGCATCGCGGAAGAAATGAGAGCCATTGTCGTTACCAGTCACATGTCCCCTTGATTAGGACTTGCCGGTGAAGCTTACCATATCGAGCCGACGCAGGCGCTAAGCTTGGTGCACGGTACGTCCTGCGCGTTCGGACTCGGGTACTTCAGAAACTCGACGTGACCATCCAGGAATAAGACACTGGAGCCGCTGGGATAGTGATTGACGCGCTTGGTAGTCTTTTCGGGCCCGAGAGCTGGGTCGAACCGGTCGAACATGAGGGGCATGCGGCTGGCCGACTGGGCAAAAGCCTGTGGATTGTCAATATCCTGGATGACAAAGCGCTCGATTCCTTCCTTCAGCGGGTAGAGAATTTGCCCGCCGCCGTTGCCTTGCGGGACCAGCGCTTCGAGAACCCAATCGAGATCGCCGACGCGCCCGGGGTAGCGGGTGGCCAGGATGTTTTTGACGTCGCATTCGGTTATGTCTATCGGCGACAACATCCGTTCGAAGCCCGTTTCGACCGGGGGTCTACTGGGGTTCGGGTAGTCCTGGTATAGGAACCAATCCAGCGCCACTTGCTCCGTGATGTACACATGCTCGTTCTCGGTGAGGTAGCCGAAGTAGGCGTAGTGGGCCTTGTCATTGAACCGGTGCGGGTCCAGGTAGTCGCCGAAGTACCAGGCCGTTCCTTTGGGGCCGATGTACTCATCGGGCGGATCGGTCACTGCCGACGGGCAAAAATACAAGCGGACGTCGGTGAGATATTCGGGATAAATATGGGGGCCGCTGGGCACGCTCCAGACGTCAACAGCTTTACATCCGACGTAGGCGGGCGGCCCCTGTTCGCATTGGCCCCAGTTGAAGCCGACGGGAGGGTAGCGGCCGTTGTTCTCTTGGGCGAACATGGTCAGCACGGTGCCCCATTGCTTCAGATTACTCTGGCAGGTAGTCCGGCGTGCGGCCTCTCGCGCTCGGGATAGGGCCGCCAGGATGAGCGCCGCTAAGAGGGAAAGAATGGCGATGACGACCAACAGTTCAATCAGTGTAAAGCCCCTGGTCCGAGTTCCCATAGCGAACCCCCTATTAGAATCCAAACGACACCGAGATGCGGGCATCTACATGATCGGCGCAACCGGCCGAACGCGTCACCTTCTCCCGCTTCGAGTTTTGCAATTATAGTGCCCGAATGGGCAGGGAATGTGACATTCCATTCCAAGATTGACGAGGCAGCGAGAGCCTCCGGAAGGTTCTAGACGTTCCACCCAAGGCGACGGCCTCGACTACCTCGATACCCTCCTATGCGCATTTCGCCGCGGGAAGCGCCGTCTAGCGCTCACAGACGATGCGTTCGGCTTCGTGGAATTTTTCATGCAATTCGCGAGCGAGGTTTTCGATCCGGTGGTGGATTTTTGAGTGGACTTCGAACGTCATGTCCACTTGATTGCCTTCGTCAGTGAACTTCAATCGCGAGGCAAACACATGGAAGCCTTCATTAGCGATCGTTTGCTCGATCTCATCCATGCGGTCCAGTCCGCCGGGCATGCGGATGAGGATCGAGAAGGTCTCGCGAGTGAGCAGTCGCTCTTCGACCCACTTGAGTCCGATCACCACGAATAAAGCGAAGGCCGTAGCAAGTACGGCAATCTTATAAAGACCACATCCGATGGCCAAACCCTGTGTTGCCGCAAACCAGACCATGGCGGCGGTAGTCAGCCCGCGATGAGTGCTGCCCACGGTGATGATGGTTCCCGCGCCCAGGAACCCTACTCCGGTGATAATCCCTTGCGCCACGCGGTCCATCACGATGCGGCGCGCGGACGGCTCCTCCTGTCCGGTGAGGTTGGCGGCGACGACCATGGCCAAGGTGGAGCCCAGACACACCAGGATGTGGGTGCGCAACCCGGCCGCGCGGCCATGGCGTTCACGTTCCAGGCCGACCGCGCCGGCCAGCACCACCGCCAGGAAAAATTTGTAACAAACGTCCAGTAAGTCTTCCATTTTCTGAATCCCTCCCGGGGGTCACCCACACCCCTTCACGGGTCTACTGATTCGGCCTCGACTTTCTCGTCGGAGGGAGACGGAAGCCCTCCGGGGGCAGCTTGCCGACTTGTTCCCGGCGTTCGGCGATCGCCGCGGAATCGCCGCCGCGCTTTTGGGCCTCCTCGAGCGCTTGCGTCGCCGCTCCTGCGTTGTTCATGGCGATCGCCTCGTCGCACAATTTCAGCCAAGGGGTCGGATCGATCGGGCTCTCTTCGGCGGCTCTTCGGTAATATTGCTCGGCGCGTTGGTATTGCTTTGCCTCCATCGCCAGGTCGCCGACGACTAACAGCGGCCGTCCCAACGCGACCGGGCCGGTCGGTCCCTTTTCGAGATAGAGTAACGCGGCATCCCACGCGTTATCGGCCACGCATCGGCGAGCGAGCTCGATCCAGGGCGACGGCGCATCCGGGGCGGTGGCAGGGACCGGGAATTCCTTGAGGAATTGCTCGGCGGCCCCGGTCTGGCCCATGGCAAAACCGAGCATAATCCATATGCCAGGGTCTCCGGGATTGCCTTCGAGCACGCGCCGCAGCGCGTAGGCGGCCTGAAAACTCGCGCTACGGCGCAGCAGCGCCTCGGCACGGAGCCGGAGACCGGCCACGTCGGTCGCGTTTTGGGCAAGCGCATGATTAGCCTGCCGTTCCAATTCTTGAATCTGCTGCAAGCCCGCCAGCAACTGTTGGAGCGCCGGTACCATCGGCGATTGCTCATTGCCGCCGATGGCAGCTTGCAGCGCGTGCGCGCTTTCTTCCAGGTAGCCAAGCGTGGTGGCGACGAAACCGTATTGTGCCGACGCGTCCGGTGGCAGGGGACCCAATTGCGCGGCGTGACGGTAATAAGCGAGGGAACGGCGCAGGTCGTCCTGATTCGATGACTCGACCGTCCGTCGTTCAAACACTCGCGCCAAATGCAAAGCTGCTTGCCGGCTGCCAAAATCCCATTGCAACGCTTCGAGGTAGGCCTTTTCCGCGGCGTCGGTCTGACCCAAGTATTCGAGTGTCCTGCCGAGCAACAAAGACGTGAGCGAACTGCCCGGCGCGAGTTCGTCGGACCGGCGGAGATGTTGCTCCGCCTGGCGAAACTCCCCTTCCAACTCCGCTCGTAGGTTCGCCCTGGTCGCCTCGTCGAGATTCCCCGCGAAGCGTAGGTTTTGTGCGGCAGTTTCGGCGACGGTGAGTCTGGCCCGGCCGAGTTCGAACTGCGCACGCGTGGAATTGGGCGACTTTTCAATTGCGTCCGCCCAAAGGGAGGTTTCGTCGTTCCAGGCGTAGTTTCGGGCAAACGTGAGGGCCCCGGAACCGAGAACTAGAGCCGTCACTGCGATTCCGGCGACAGCTCTAGGTCCGGGTGTCCGGGCCAGCGTGTGCACGAGCCACGGGAAGACCAGCGCGAAGCCGGCCAGGGCGGGATAGAGCCGGCGTTCCACCAGCGCAGCGTCCATAGGGGCAAAGAGAAACGCCGGCGCGAGCATCGCCAGATACCACAAGACCGCGAAACCCGCCAGCGTGCGCACCTTCAACAGTGCAAGTCCCACAATCAGCAATGCGCCAATTACGCCGAGACCCAGCAGTGCGACTGGAGCCGAGAATCCCGCCGGCGCCGCAAGATCGTGGCAGACGTTGAGTTTGATCGGCAGGAAGGTAAGTCTGAGGTAGTGCAAGAGCGCAACAGCCTGTGTTGCCAGCCGCTCGTGCAGTCCGAGGCCGTACCCCATTTCACGTGGCGTCTCCGTTTTGAGTGCAAAGGCCGTGAGCAGGACCAACAGCAAGCCCCAGTACGGGGTGTGCACTCGCCAGCGCCGAAAGAAGCCCAGGAATCCGGACCGCAACCATTCGACCAGAAATACGAGCAGCGGTAGCATGACCGCAGTTTCTTTGCTGCCCCAGGCCAGCGCGAATGCGAGTAATGATAATCCTAGAAGGGGCAGCGTCACGCTCTCCTGGTCGCGCGTAGCCCGCAGGAAGAACAGTAGTGACAGTAAGATGAACAAGGTCGTTAGCAGGCCGGCGCGACCGACCACGTAATCCACGGATTCGGTCGTGACCGGATGTAGGACAAACACGAGTCCTGCCAGCATCGCCACGGGTTCGCTTATGCCCGGCGAAAACAATCGCCGGCATAGCAAGAACAGCAAGACGCCGTTCAACAGATGGACGAGCAGATTTACCGCGTGAAACGCCGAGGCGCTGCCCGGAAACAGCCACCAGTTGAGCGAGAAGCTCAACATGGTAACCGGCCGCGGGAGTTGTGGATTCAAGGCGTCGGGAAAGCTGAACGGGTGATGCAACGGGGCGTTTTCCACAATGAGACGCTGGTCCTCGCTGTGGAACGGGATGGTGAACGCATTGGAATAGGCGATGGCACCGGCAATGACGACGAGGAACGCGCTGATCCAAACCTGGGCCGCCTCGATACCGGCCGTGCCTTTCAAGACCGGCTGGGAAAGGCGCTCCTCAAGCTGCGTGTCTACGTCCGGTGGAGTTGGCGAGACAGACTCCGGACTCTGCTCGCTGTCTTTCTCTGGAGCCACTACCGTTCCTTCATACTGATTCGGCCAATGCTGAAAATCCCCGCAAGAGCGAATTGCAGGATATTATGGATATCGAGGCGATTCTGTACAAGAGGTAGTTTATTTGCCGAGTGGGAGGGGCGGCATCCTCGCCGACCGAAGAATCTGCTTACAGAATGCCCAGTGCGCGGTTGATCTCGCTTTGCACGTCCACTGCTGTGATGGCCCCGTCGCCGTCGAAGTCGGCCAGGTCGTCGTAGGGCGAGAGTGCCAGCGCCATGTTGATCACGGACTGGATATCGGTGGCGGTCACAGCCCCGTCCGCGTCGAGGTCGCCCAATCTGAATAGTGGCGTGTCTCGATAGAAATAAGGACTGCTGCCCGCGGTCCTTTCCGCTTCGTTGTCAAAACCGTCGTTGTCAATGTCCAGGTCCACGGCGTCAATGAAACCGTCTCGGTCGGTATCGGCAGGCTCTTGTGCATCAGGCGTCCCGTTTCCGTTCCGGTCCGTGTCGGTTGCGTCGGGAATCCCATCGCCGTCATCGTCCGAATCATAGTAATTGGGGACGCGGTCGCCGTCTGGGTCTTGCTGCTGATACGTATCGGCCCAACTATCGCCCAGCCGGTCGAAGTCGTTGTCATTAGGGATGCCATCATTATCCTGGTCCGGGTCCGAGTCGTCCGACACGCCGTCATCGTCGGCATCGGTTGTCGTGTAAACCTGCGAGCCGATCAGTAGTCCGGCCAACGCGTTGAACGTCCCCAAGTCGGTCGTGCCGCTCGGAAGCGTCGGGAAAAGCGTGGTCGTAATCGAACCGGCCGCGAATACCGCGACCGACTGGAACGTTTCCACGCCGGAATCGTCTCGGTCTACAACGCAGAACGTGTACGCGCCCGGTGGGACCGAGAGTTCAAACACGCCGGTTGCCTCGTCGGCCTTGGTTCGAAACACGCGGCCGCGTGCGTCGGCCAGCACGACAGTTGTACCGCCGAAGGTGTCCGGCAAAGCGCCGGTCACCACAACCTGGTCCGGGTTCGCTGTAATTGGAGTCCGTTCTGCCCACGCGAATGGGTCCAGCCACACGCTACGGACGCTCGTCGTTGAGTTCGCGTCCAACGTGGCGCCAATGAAAACGGGACCGAGTGGTCCGGAGCGCGTGGAATCGGTGGGAGAATCCTCCGGCGCGGCCGGGAAATCGTCCTGGCCCCATAGCCCGGCAAATCGTAGCCAGCCCGGAGCGCCGCCTTCGCGTAAGCGAGGCAGGAACTCCAGTTCGTATGCCTGCGTGTCCGGATAGCCCGTGAAAAGCCCCGGGCCGCTCCCCAGTGTGGGTGCCAGCCACGTTCCCAGGCCGTCGCGTACCTCAAGCGGCCCAGAGTACTTCACGGCACCCGGCTCGAAATACAGGGAATGACCACCTTGTCCCACGTACCCGACGGGATGCGTGCCGCCGATGCGCTCGGTCAGTTCCCAAGTCCGACTGGCCCCGCCGGCCGCACCGGAATCGCGCGCCAAGAGCCATTGCTGCGTCAGAGTCACGCGGTACGGGTTCGAGTTTTCGTCGAGCAGAATCTGAAGGACTTCCCAATCGCCCTCGTGGCGATGCCCGCCCAAGGTCGTAGTTCCCCATTCATCGGCAAAAAACGGGACGTAGTACTGAATCACGATGTGTTCGGGATTGACACCCGGTTCCGCCGAGCGGTCACCGAGCTTCGCGATGGTGTAATAGACGGTCGGCTGGGCGCTCGAACTTACGTTCGAGTACGTCGTGCGCAACGCGTCGGCCGTCGTACCCGTCAAATCCAACCGTGCCTCGGCCTGAGGCGATTGCAGAAGGTCCAACCGAGAAGGAGCGTCGAAGGCCGTATTCACCGCGCCGGGTCGAAGCACTCCCCCGGCGAGCAACACGTCTACGGGCGTCGGAAGATAGAATTCATCGCGGTGTAACTTGAGAACCGGCGCGTAGCGCGTTGCCAACTCCTGAAAACTCAGCTTACCGTTGGACAACGTGGACTTGGTATCACATACGAGCACGGCGGTGAGCGTTGACCGTGATCCGGACGCGTCCGAGAGTCGGAACGCGAATTCGCCAATGGCGGTGGGGGGCGTCACCGGCGTCGGCGGATTCACACGAATCTGAAACACGGTGGTACCCGGAATTACGTCTCGGCGGCGGCCGTCGAGTGCGGTCGCTTCCCAACCCACGGGAGGATTCCAGCCGACCACGGTGGGGGAATTCAAGCTCAGATCGAACGCACCCGCCTCCGCAACGTTGACAAACACCTGGACGATGCCCTCGACACCTTCGGCGAATGCATCGTATGCGATTCGAAAGATTCCAGTTGGCGGCGTGCCGGCCGCGTCGGTCGGGTCGGCACCGAGGAATCGTTCGGCGGCGTCATCAAAACTGTCGCTATCCGTGTCTCGCAACGCGGGATGCGTCTCGTCCGGCGAGATGATTCCATCCAGATTCCGGTCTTCTTGTTGATCGAGCAGCCCATCCCCATCGCTGTCGGTCGAAGTCGGATTCGCGCCGAGCCCATACTCGGAGGCGTTCGATAAGCCGTCTCGGTCCGGGTCGCCTTCCGGACCGTTGTCGCCGGTCGGGTCGAATGGATCCAGACCAAACTCCAACTCGAAATCGTTGGGCAATCCGTCCTGGTCATTGTCCGCCGTTCCTTCCGATACTCGCATGGCGTAGATTTGGGGCCGACCGTCGCGGGTATCCATCCATGCGGTGAAGAACTCTCCGCTTGTCGGATTATGAGTGATTGCGGGCGTCTCTTGACGGCCGGCGCCGGGAGACAATAGTTCGGCGTGACCCAGGGTGAAGCCATTGGTGGTGATGCGATCCGAGCGAAGTTGACTCGGAACGATGCCCAAATCGGTCCAGGCAGCCATGAATTGGCGGGAATCGGGCGCATACGCCAGAGACGCTTCGATGTGATCTCCCGGTACTCGCGATATCACTTGCGCCTCAATTTCCGCCGGTTGGGCGCCAGCGGCAAACTGTGCAAACCAAATCTCGCTGTTGCTGTCTGGTCCGGTATTGGCGCTCCAAGCCACTGTCCAGGCATTGGCCGTCGGGTTGTAGGCTACCAGTGGACGTTCCTGATTTCCCTCGACGTCTAAAAGGGTTAGTGGGTCGCCCAAAGCTTCGCTAGTGGCGGGATTCACGCGCGCCGCTAGCACGCGCGATTGCCCGCTTTCGAGCGCACGGTCTACCCAAGCCACGAGGTACTCCTGGTGCGCCGGATCATAGGCGAGAGACGGGTGGGTCTGATCCCCGGCTGACGAGACAATTGCAAGATTGCTGATCACGGCCCGCGAGGTGGCGTTCAATCGAATCAGTCGAATATCAAAGTCCATGACTTGGTTGCTGGCGAACGCGACCGCGATTTCGCTTCGTTCCGGATTGGCGGCGGCAGTCGGGGATTCCTGCGAGCCGGGGGCCAACGTGATAGTGAAAATCGGACTCTCCGTCTTGCCGGGCAAACCAATCACGCGGCCGAGCAAGTCGGCCGGCATCTGCGCACTGGTCCTTCGCTCCCAGATGGTCCAGAAGCCTTGCTCTTGCCCCGCAAAGACGAGCGTGGGACGTGAATCCATGCTACCCTGATCGCCGGCCACGGTCACCACCCCTGATACAGGAATGGCATCCGCGTCGAGAATGGCGGCCTTGACCACGCTATTTTCGTTCCAGGCGACGGCGTAATTTCCCAAACCAGGATCGCCGGCCACAGCGGGCTGACTTTGGCTGAGGTCAGAAGGCGCTACCGCGAAGGCCCGGCCCTCGTCTCGTCGCGGGAGTATCTGTAGCGTGACGGCAACATCCACCGGGCTATTGGCGGCGCCCGGCGCGGTAACGCTCACCTGAGCCGAATACGGTGAGCCGGCCGCATTCAGCTCCGCGTGATTCACGCTTACCGCAACGCTCGCTGGGGCGGTTCCATTGTCGGGGTTGACGGTTAGCCACGCTTCCGTAGCAATCACGAGCCAATTGAGCGTGCTGCCGCCCTGATTGCTGATGTTGATGGTCTGAACAGAAGGCGCGGGGCCGCCTTCAATCGCGGTGAACTCCAACGTGGTGGGGGTTACTCCCAACACCGGGGGCGGCGGCGATACGACCACGCGCACGGGAATGGATTTCGGGCTGTTCGCCATTCCGGGCGCAGTGATAATCAGCGTCCCGGTGTACGGACTTCCGGCGGCCGTGAACCCTCCACTGTCCACAGACACCGACACCGTCGTGTCTCCCAAACCGGACTCGTCGTCTACGAATATCCAGGGTTGATTCGTGGTGATGGTCCAATTGAAGAAAGGATTCGACGGACTCGATAATGCGAGCTCCTGTGCGGGCGGATTCGCCGCGCCTTCGATCTTGCTGAATATCAGTTCTTCGGGACTTGCGGTGAACGCGTTGTTCGGCGTCAGCGGTTGTGGGTCAACTCCGTCCGGCAAGCCGTCGCCGTCCGTGTCCGGATTATTCGGGTCCGTTCCGGCTAATTCCTCGTCGGCGTCGGACAATCCGTCCCCGTCGGAGTCTTGCGGCGTCTGGCCGCCTCCGGAAATACGCACCCAAATCTGCATCCAGGCGTCGCCACTGACGAGGTCTTGAACCACTCCGCCATGCTTGGTGATCACGGCGAACGCACCGTCCGACCCGAGCGTACCTTCGACCGCTGAGTTGCCATTGACGCGGAAGGTGCCGCTCGGATTGATTGCGAAGGTGCCGCTGAAGCTGGAACTGGTCCCGTTGCGGTTGATGGCGCCGGAATAAGCGCCATTCCCGCCGGCGGTGACCGTGCCGATCCCCATAACTTGTGCACGATTGGATCGGACTTGCACCTCGTGGACCTGGTAGGTGCCCACGAAATCCGCGTTGCGGGCGCTGGCCGCGCGACGCACAAATATCGCCAGGCCCTGATAGCCTTCCGGAAGCTGTGGGTCCTCTTCGGGCGCGACGTCCAATGATTGAAACAGCAGGTTGCCTTGTTCGGCCAAGGTTGCGAGCAAATTCGATTTGTTGTCTACCGACGTCCGTCCATCGTCCAGGACTTCGTAGAAATGCAAAGTGGCCTCGAAATCCTCCGGGGCCAGAATGATCTGGCCGTCGCCATTGGCCAGCGCGAGGCCAAACAACGTTCGCCAATTCTTGTTGTTCAGTCCGACGAGCGCGTGGTAGCTATAGCTACCGTTGAAGGTAGCGTCGGTGAATCCGGCCGACCGTCGCACCGCGTTGCGGAAGCCGGCATAACCCTTCGGCAGAAGCGGGTCGTCATTCGCCGACGCGTGCCGCGAATGAATCGCCAATCCGCCCATTGTCCCGACCGAACCCGTATATGCGCCGCCTCCATAGTTGAACCGCCCATCGGATTGAACGTCATAGGTGTCCTGGTAGAGACCCGCGTTGATCTCTACGGTAAGCACGGAACCTTGTCCATTGAATTCGCGAATCCCGTAACGGAATTGCGCGGTCCCGTCGAGTGAGGCGAACAGGTCGTGGACGGAGTAGCTTCCCGCCAGGGACGCATTCGAATACGCGGGTTGGGTAACCGGAATCTCATCGAAGCCAATGTCTACGCCCGGACCCTGTGGCCGGGTCTCGCCGTCGAAATCGTGATTGGGCGAATCGGTCGTGCGGCCCACGTCCTTGCAGCCGGAGGCGTCGGTGATATGGAAGTCGTGATTGACGGCGTCTACGAAGCGGGGATTGACGGACTGGTCCGTGCTTCCTGGAGATAGGCCGGAGTAATCGACATCGTTCGAAAACACATTGTTGCGACGCAGCGTTACGCTGGGATTGGCGCCGAGGCGCGCAATGCCTATTCCGTTGTCCACTATGTTGTTGTTTTGCAGGGTCGCGACGGTGCTGTCCTCGCAGAGGATACCTTGCTGCGTACATTGTGCGAGCGTATTGTTGATGAGTCGTGGGGAGGAGGCGTCGCGGGCACGAATCCCCACCATACTGTCGTGTACCAAGATGTTCTCGATCAACGGCCGTGACGAGCCGCTCACGTAGATCGCCGACTGCGCCATGTTACGCACCACGCAGCGGTCAATGACCGCGTCCACGTCGTTGGCCGTTTTGATGCCATAGTCACAATTTTCCACGACAACCTGCACGACCCGGCAACCGCTTCCGCTCTGAATGTAGATTCCCGCCTCCGAGCTCGTCCCGGCAGCATTTATTACCTGCAAGTTTGAGACTGAGGTATCACTGTGCCGGATATGGATCGCCGGTCCCAACCCTTCGGCGTTAATCCGAGTGACGCCTGGGTTTGAACCGCCGCCCCGGAGCGAAATCCCGGTACGTGAGGTGGATAGCCGTTCGCGGTAAGACCCCGGAGCGATCTCGATAATGTCGCCGCTTCGAGCGGCGCTCATGGCGGCGCCGACCGTGGCGTAATCCTGTGGGACGCGAAGCACCGCCGCCTGGACGACCGCCGGCAGCCCGACCAGCACCAGCACCCATTGCCAGGGGACCTTTCTTACGCGCACCTGTTCTTTCGGGAACCCCAAGTGAACATTCCTCCTCTACAATGGTACCGTCTATCGGGCCATTCGTCAACGTAATCTGAGGTCCAGACTCGGACTCGGATTCGCAAGTGCGTGCATTCATTACGCTTGACTTGTCCTGCCGGGGACTTTAGAATGACGTTGAAAATCGTGCCCAGATGCTGATGAGATGGGGGCGATCTAATCCGCGAAACCGACACCGAGGGGCGTCTAAATAGTCTGCACGGATAAGGGACGGACGATGAGAATAATCTGCATTCTGTTCGGTATGGTGGTTGCGGGAAACACCCTCATTTTTGCGCAGACCCCGGAGCCTTCGCCCTCCCCTGCCCCGACCGTAGCTCCCGCCGCCGCTCCCGCGGATACGGAAGTGACCGAAGACAAGGAAGACGCGTCCGAAGAAGGAACATCGGGCGGAGCCGAGGATGATGTCTTCAAGGGCGGGGGCGAGTTGAAGGGCGATGTTGTGGTATTGAAATCGGGCAAAGTGCTGGAAGGGGTGCAGATCGTTCGCGAGAGCCCGGCGGAGTATGAAGTTGAATTGGTGAACAGCGGCGCGGTCACGCTACTCATTCCCCGCAAGCAGGTGACCTCGGTTCAATACGATGACGTGGACCCGGTGCGGGAACGACGCCTCAAAGCAATGCACCCGAAGGAGCAGGCGCAGAGCCTGATCCCGAGCGAGAAGCTGGCCCCGGAGCTTAACCAGAAGCTGACCGCCAGTATTTCCGATACCCCGATAGCGTATGCAAATAAGGACTTGGCCGACGTGCTCAAGGAACTTGGCCAGAAGGTCGGCGTTACCATTGTGGTGGACCAATTGGTCCTCGACCTGCCGCCCGAGAAGCGCGTGTGGAATCTCGAGGCCAGCGCGGGCACGACGCTGGTGTCTCTGCTTCAAGAGGTCTTGCCGCAACACTTCTCCGACCTGAAGGTGGTCTACCAATATGACAAAATACTTGTGACTACCAAGGAA
>JACQVH010000244.1 GCA_016209895.1 Candidatus Hydrogenedentota bacterium
CACGACATCACCGCGCTGGTCGCCTCGGTGCGGCACAAGGCGCGGTCCATCGCCGAGGTGGTGCGCGTGCACATGTCGCGGCGTTCCTACGTGCTTTTCCTGGTCTTCATTTGGTTGGCGTTGATTTATATCATCGTCGCGTTCACCGATATCGTGGCGGGCTCGTTTGTGGGCGCGCAAGAACTCGAGAACGGGATGCGAGTAACGGGCGGCGGCGTGGCGACTTCATCGCTGCTTTATCTGATGCTGCCGCTCGTGATGGGTTGTCTGCTCCGTTATACGAAGCTTTCGTTGAATTGGGCGACCATCATCTTTCTACCGCTGGTGGCGGCGGCCATCTGGGTCGGACAGAAAGTCCCGCTCGACGTGGCCTCGCTGCTGGGCGTCACCGAAGCAAACGCGCGGAAACTGTGGGACGTATTGTTGTTGGCGTATTGTTTCGCCGCCTCGATTGTGCCGATGTGGCTCTTGCTTCAGCCGCGCGGGCATCTCGGCGGGTACTTCCTGTACGTGGCGCTGTTCGGTGGGATGTTGGGACTCATCTTCGGCGGAAAAGCCACGGAATATCCCGCCTACGTCGGATGGGTGGCAACGAACGGCGACCCGCTGGCGCCGATCCTGTTTATCACCATCGCCTGCGGCGCTTGTTCCGGGTTTCACGCCATCATCGCGTCCGGCACGACCTCGAAACAATTGCGGCTGGAGACGGATGCCAAGGCCATCGGGTATGGCGCGATGCTGCTCGAGGGCATGGTCGCGGTGGTGTCGTTGTGTTGCGTGATGATGCTGAGCAAAGAATCGGCGGTGGCGTTGCAGGGCAAGCCGAATCTGATCTACGCGCAGGGTATCGGCGCGTTCTTCAGTGTGCTGGGCATTCCGACGGCGTTCGCGATTTCGTTTGGGTTGCTGGCATTCACGACGTTCGTGTACGACACGCTGGATGTCAGCACGCGCCTCGGGCGCTATATAATTCAAGAGCTGACCGGACTCAAGGGAAGGGCTGGACGCTGGGTCGCGACGGCCTTGACGGCAGGCACGCCGCTGCTTTTTGTAATGCAGAGCGCGACCGACGCGAAAGGCAACGCGATTCCGGCTTGGCGGGTGTTCTGGGGGCTTTTCGGGGCTAGCAACCAATTGCTCGCGGCGCTGACGTTGGTGGGCGTTACGGTGTGGTTGTGGCGAACCTACCAGGCACGGTGGGTGTGGTTCGTGGCGGGGATTCCGACCGTCTTCATGTATTGCATGAGCGGTTGGGCGCTGCTGCGTTACGTGCGCTATGGATTCTTCTCGGCGGAGTGGCAATATAAGGGACTGCCGGGCGAAGCCGTGCCGTGGGCGGCGTTGGTGCTGGTCGCGTTGGCGGCGCTGCTGTTTCTCGAGGCGGTTCGGGTTTTCCTCGGAGGTACGCGCCCGCCGGTTCAGCGGCAGCCCGAACCGGTGCCGGCGCTCGAGGCTTGAGTGGGGAGTTCCCAGGGTAGAAACACGATCCGCGATTACGATGCTCGACTACGAATTACGATTAGGAGCACGAGCACGAATCTCGATTACGAATCTCGATTACGATTTTCGATCGCGAGTGGCAGTACGAACGGTGCGGAGGAGGGGAGATTATGAGAACAAAGGCTTCGCGCAGGGATTTCCTGAAATTGGCGGCGGCCGGGGCGGTATCGGCGCCCGTGGTCGCAGCGGTGCGCCCGCGGTCCGAAACGACTGCACGTATGGGGCGCGCCGCGCGACGGAACATCGTGTTTATCCTCACGGACGATCAGCGCTACGACCATCTGGGGTGCATGGGACACCCGTTTCTGCAGACACCCAATCTGGACGCGTTGGCTGCTGAAGGGGTCTTATTCGAGAACGCTTTTGTGACGACGGCGTTGTGTTCGCCGAGTCGCGCTTGCATTTTGACCGGTCAATACGCGCACCGGCACGGTGTGGTGGACAACGTCAGTCCGTTCCCGCCCGAAAACGTCACGTTTCCCGAACTGCTCCAGAACCAAGGCTACCGCACCGCGTTTATCGGCAAGTGGCACATGGGCGGGGCTTCGGACGCGCCGCAGCCGGGGTTTGACCGGTGGGTTTCATTCAAAGGACAAGGCGTCTACTACGACCCGCAATTTAACGTGGACGGGCAACATACTCCGCGAAAAGGCTACGTCACCGACCTGTTGACCGATTACGCGGTGAAGTATATCGAACAGGCGCGCCGGGGCGATCCTTTCTTCTTGTACTTGTCGCACAAGGCGGTTCATTCGAATTTCCAGCCGGCCGAGCGGCACAAGGGATGTTACGCCGACCAGACGTATCCGCAGCCGGCCTCGATGGCCAACACGGAAGAGAATTACCGCGGCAAACCGAATTGGGTGCGGGCCCAACGGGACAGTTGGCACGGCGTGGATGGGATGTACAACAACGCCGTGAGCTATGACGACTGCTTCCGAACTTACGCGGAGACGCTGCGGGCCGTGGACGACAGCGTGGGTCGGGTGGTGAAAACGCTGAAGCGCAAAGGGCTGCTGGAATCCACATTGATTGTATTTACTTCCGACAATGGCTTCTTGTGCGGCGAGCACGGGCTAATAGACAAGCGGGCGATGTACGAGCCGTCTATCCGGGTGCCGCTGATTGCGCTTTGCCCGGAGCTAATCAAGGGTGGCGAGCGGCGAAAGGAAATGATCCTGAATATTGATTTCGCACCGACGTTCTTGGAGTTGGCCGGCGGCGATGTACCCGACACGATGCAGGGCCGTTCGTTTCACGATCTGTTGGGCAGTTCGGTCGAGAACTGGCGCGGCGAGTTCCTCTATGAATATTTCTGGGAACGCTCGTTTCCGCAGACTCCGACCATGCTCGGCGTCCGAACCGAGCGGCACAAGCTTGTGAAATATCACGGCATCTGGGACCGTGCGGAGTTGTACGACGTGCAGGCGGACCCGGCGGAGCAAAACAACCTTCTCGGTGATTTCCTGGTCAAGCGCGAGAGCAGCGGCCTCGACTCTTTGATCCGAAACTCGACGAACGAAGAAGTAAAGGCGCTGTATGCCGATTTGGATGGCCGGCTCAGCCGGCTGATGGAACAAACGGGTTGCGCCGAGAATCCGACGTGGCGGACGGAAGCGGGAGCGAATTTGATTTCGGGGAGTTAGAGTTGGGAACAAACACCCCAAACGCAGTTTGGGAGTGCCACACGACCAACGCAGCTCCCATCTATAATGGGAGCGCCGCTCGATGTTGTTAGGGAGTGTTGAACCATGCCTCACGTAGCGTGTCTATTGGTAATTCTGTCGGTAGCAGGTGCTCCTGCAAGTATTCCAAACGGTGTCGATCGGCAGCAGCTCGAGCGTCTCCTGGACTCGACCGTTCAGGGGTGGCGATTTCGATTGGGCGAAGCGCCCGGGGCCGAGGCCGCCGACTTCGATGACTCGGACTGGGAGCAGGTGGAGGTGGGTTACCGATGGTACCCGCATGATTCGACTTGCTGGTTTCGAACAAGAATCACCATTCCGGAATCAATCAACGAAGTGCCCGTCACCGGTTCGACCGTGCGTCTCAAACTCGGCGTGGACAACGAAGCCAAGGTATACGTCAACGGGGAATTCAGGCAGCAATTTACTTGGGCGGACGGCGATGTGGTGCTCGCGGAAAACGCGCGACGGGGGGAAACGGTTACCGTCGCGGTGTACGGCATCAATCGTCCGGGATACGGCTCGCTGTATCGTGCCTTCCTTGTTTCGTCCGCCTGCGAAGAGATGGTGGAGGCCGTGCGTGGACTCTTGCAGGAGTTTGAATGTATCGAGGCGGACGCTCCCTTTCTTTCGGCCGACCGCGCAAGACAGTGGAACGTTCGGATTGACTCGGCGATAAGCCAACTCGACCTTCAGGCGTACCATTCGGCGCAGAAAACCCGCTTCCTCGCTTCCGAGGAGCGTGCCCGCCAGATGCTCTTGGGAGATGCAAAGAACTTTGAGCGGAGTCTGCGGCAGGTCGAGCAGCAGCTTCAGAAAATCGAGTTGCTACTGGCGGAGGGTCAACGATCGGGTTTGCAGCTTGCCTATCCTCGGGTGGGAGCGCGCGTTCTCGAGAGTTTTCTGCAATATGCGCGCGACGACATGAACGATGGAGTGAGTGGACACCGCGTGCGGGCCGCAAAGATCGCGGATTACCTGCAACAGCTCGGCGATGATACGCTCGAGATACTACATGCGACGCGGACGGACCATGCACTTGACCTACGGGTCCCGGAGTATCACGCAGGTACGGTTTCGGTTCGCGAGGGGACATTCTGGCAGGATGACCACCCGGTTTTCTTCACTGGCGTGGGTCACTTCAGTCAGGTTCGACGAGACATCCCAATTCTTGGCGACTACGGATTGAACATCATTCAAATCGAGACCGGACCCAATCGAGTCTTGCCCGACCCGGCTACCGTGGATGAACAGGTCATCCGCGATGATGTGCTTCGGTATCTCGACTTGGCCGCGGAACACCACGTCGCGGTCAATCTTCTGATCTCTCCTCATTATTTTCCCCAGTGGGCGATTGACCGCAATCCGAAGTTAGCGGAATGCGGCCTGGGTTTTATCAAGTATTGTATCGAGGCGCCGGAATCGCGAGCGATTCACGAAAGGTTTCTGCGCACACTGATGCCGATCATTGCGAATCATCCGGCGCTGCACAGCATTTGTCTCAGCAATGAGCCGCAGTATCGCGGGCGGTGCGAATATTCGCTCAAGATGTATCGCGATTGGCTTGAGAGGAAATATGGGAAGATTGAAGCGGTAAATAAGCTGTATGGAACCGACTACCGTTCGATCGATGCGGTAGCCATACCGGAGGACGTCGGCGATTACGCAGCATATTTCGATTGGTGCCGGTTTAATCAGGATCGGTTCCTCGAATTCCACCGTTTTCTCGCGGCGCTCATTCACGAGTATGACCCGGATATTCCTATCCACGCGAAGGTGATGTCTCAGGCATTCCGCGAGCCAGACCATTTCGAGGCGGGGATCGATCACGAGGACTTCAATCAGTTGGGCGCCATTTCCGGCAACGATTGCTGGCAATTCTACGCGGATGACGACCGGCCGGAGTATTCGCAGGGTTGGATTGAAACCGCCATGAACTACACCCTGCAACATTGCACCGCGGTGGACAATCCAATATTCAATTCGGAAGACCACGTCATCATGGACCGCAACTGGCGTTATGTCCCGGCGTCGCACATTCGCACGGCGTACTGGGTGCAGGCGCTCCACGGTCAGGGCGCGGCGACGACCTGGGTATGGGAGCGCGGTCAGGAAGGCGATCTCGGCGAGAATATCCTCACGCGTCCGAACTGCGTGTGGGCGCTCGGGACCATCGCGCTCGATCTGAACCGTCTGGCGCGCGAGGTCCACGCGTTGCAGCGGGCGCGGGCGGAAATGGCCATGCTGTATTCGGAGTCGTCATTGCTTCCAACCCAGAACCATGTCCGCGAAGCCATCAGCGCCTACCAAGGAGCTTATTTCAGCGACGCGCTCTGCGATTTCGTGACGGAACATCAAGCTGCTTCCGGCAAGTTGAACGCGTACAAGTTGGTGCTCGTTCCCCGCGCCGCGCATGCGCCCGAGGCCGTGGTTGCGGCGTTTCAGGATTATATTGCGACCGGCGGCTCAGTTATGACGGTAGGCGATTGCTTTACCCACGATGAGTACGGCCGGCCGCGCGCGAAGAGTCTCCATCCCACGGGCCCAGGCCGACTGGCGGCGTACCCGGAGCCGCTCTCGCCTCGCGCCTATCGGGAAATTTTGGATGGGTCGCTGGACACGACCGGCTGCAGTCGCCCGTTCCGAATCAGCGGCGCGCACGGCGAGCCGTTGTGGGGCGTGAATCTCCGCTGGGCAGAATTGGATCGCGACGCGCTGATCAGCCTCGTAAACTTCGGCTGGAATGATCAAACGGTCCAACTGAAGGGCCGCAAACCTATCGGAACTGCGCTCGACCTGCTCACGAATAACCGAGTCAAATTCCCATTGACACTGGCCCCGCTCGAACCGGTGTTGCTCCGCGTCTCGGTCGTCGAATCTGGGCGCTGAGGCAATACTACCAATAGTCAGCAAAGCGGAAAGAGCGGCTCGTCGGGCGAATCCGGATTCGGCAGAAGCTTCTTCTCCTGAGGAGAGATGTGCCAATCCATTTCTTCGAGCGGGACCGCGCCCAGCAACGGACGTGTGCCATGCGGCAGTTCGATGGCGCGCACTTGGCAGGTGCGACCCTGGACCTCCAATTCGGCCATTCCCAAAACGCGATAGACATGTTGGCCACTGTCCGCGGTGAACACTCGCACATTTCCCATCGGGATAAGACGTAGCTTCTGAATTAGATCGTTGGGCAAGGCCAACTCCACCGCGCCCGAATCTACGATCGCGTCACAAGACACTTCTTCCCCGCGTTCCGCTTCGGGCAGGAACCGGTTTTGCCAATTCCGCACTTTGATCGGGACCGAAAACACGCCCACCTTATCCTTTCTCCCCCTCTCTTCTCATATTATCGCTCAAGTTCACATTTCGTTCGAGTTTTGAATGACTGCAGGATACCGGACAACACGCCATCTTTTCTACGGAGTGTTGCTCGCACGCGACGGTTTCGGTTGTGGTTGGAGCGGATAGCCTTCGCTGCGGGCGACGATGACGGAGGCGATGGAGTCGCCCACGACGTTGACGACGGTGCGCGACATGTCCAGGAAACGGTCCACGCCAATAATGATACCGATCCCTTCTACCGGAATACCCGCCGACGCCAGCACGATGCTCATGAGAGCAATGCTTGCGCCGGGGATGCCGGCGGTCCCAATCGAAACGATAATCGCCGTGAAAAAGACCATGAACTGTTCCTGCAGTCCGAGGTGCACTCCGTACACTTGTGCTATGAAGAGCGCCGCCACGGCTTGGTAGAGAGCGGTACCGTCCATATTAACGGTGGTGCCCAAGGGTATGACGAAATTAGTGACGCTGGGGCTCACGCCCAGGCGGCGCTGGGTGCAATCGAGCGTGACGGGGAGCGTAGCCGAACTTGAGGACGTCGCGAAAGCCAGTTCCAGCGCCGGCGCGACCCCTTTGAGGAATTGCCAGGGCGAGAAGCGTCCGAGGAGGGGTAACAGGACGAAGACGAGTACGAGGAAGTGGACGATGAGTCCGAGGATAACCGTGAGGCAATACTTACCAAGCATGTAGATGGATAACGCGCCCAACGTAGCGACCACCTTGGTCATGAGCGCGAAGACGCCTATCGGCGCCAGAAGCATGACCCAGAGGACTAGGGTAACCATGGCCTTATCAATGGCCTGCAACACCTTCACGGCCGGCGCGCCTTCTTCGCCGGAAGCGGCGAGTGCCGCGCCAAGGAGTAAGGCGAAGAGTATGATGGCCAGAATCGGCGCGTCCGCCATGATCGGGTTCTGAATAAAACTTGGGAGGATATCTTCTTGAAACTTTGTGCCCGGCGAAGTGGTTTGGTCCTTTGAATCGGGGGCAAGTTCTTGCGCGGACGCACGCAGTTCTTCCCGACCGACTCCGGGTTGAATGAGGTTTACGAATCCGAGGCCGATGAGGGTGGCAATGCTGGTAGCAAGTAGAAAATAGGCAATGGTCTTGCCGCCCATCGGGCCCAGCCGTCGTACGTCTCCGATGTTAGCGACGCCGCAGGTCAACGAGGCAAAAACCAACGGAACCACCACCATCTTGAGGAGCAAAAAGAAGATAGAGCCGAAAATACCGAGGTAGCCGGTTACGAACGCTTCCGGCCAATCTACCCGAAATACCCAAGTAATCATCCAGCAAGCCAGTCCGACCGCAACGCCGACTACCATGGCAATCAGTATCTGTACCGGAAGCGAGACGTATCGGGGCAGAATCAGGAAGAATAAGCACAGCGAAATAAAGAAAAAGCCGATCGCCAGCCCAGAATATGCGATTCGAGGCCATCCTTCCGCGGGCCATGCGGCGGCCGCGCCTAACACAAATGACAGCACCAGGATGACGTAAAGAGCGGGACGCTTGGAATTCGTCATGGAATTTGAAAGAGCGATACGTTTGGACCGGGCTCGCCGGGAAGCTGACCGTCCAGTGGACCTGAACCCGCCCAAATATCGGCAGTCGCCATCGGGTTACTTATTCAGCGACCGGACAACAATGATGGCGATGACCACCGGGGCGAGAGCCGCGAGCCACCACTTATGCTGGGCGATCCAGTAAAGGATATCGGCGAGATTCACAAAGCGCCAAACCTTCTTTAGCTTTCGAGACCGTGGACCTACTGGTTGTATCGGTTCAGCATATTTTGCCGCCATTCGGTGCGCTCTTCGACGTTCATGTGCAAGCGCTTCTCCTGCTGTTGCCGTACTTCCTCCTCGGCCTGCAACGCGGGGTCCGTCCATCGCGCCACGAACGCGAGGAGTATGGTCACGACTGCCAGACCCAAACCAATCCAGGAGCGTGGCCGATCCTCCTGATAGTCCTTGTGATATAGACCGATGGCCGCCCAGAAGATGGCGAAGATCGGAATCGGCAATAGTATGTACGGCGTTGGCAGATAGCTGGACCCGACAAGTGTGATCCTACGGAGACTCGGTAATACCAAAATGATGAGTATTGCGGCGATTCCCGCGGCCGCAGAATACAGGCTCAGTTTCCAAGGCGGCGGCGGTTTCCGTACGCTTGCCACCAACGCTTCGTCACCGACTTCGCCCTCCGGGACTTCCTCGGCGGCATGGTCTTTTTCGCTATCGGCCGCGACCGCAACCCGACGTTCGGCACGGCGCTGCTTTCGTTCCTCGTAGCATTCCACGCAGAGCACGCGTCCGCCGCGGGTTTCATGTTTATGGTCGGGACAAAGGAGTTTCTGACAGTTCTCACATTTGGCGCTGCATTCTTCGCACAAGAGGACTTGACATTCGATACAATACCCGACGGAACTACGGACATTGCAAAGCGCGCATTCCATCTCACACCCTCCTCCCGGTACTCGAGTGGTCACCCAACTCTAGCATAGGGTGCAAGTCTTTGCAACGCAGAGCCTCGGATACGCGACGGCGGTACGGGATTTGATTACACGGTCCACGGTCTGGTATAAAACGTATCCGGCAAGTCCGATTGATGACTCGCATTCAGACTCTCGAAGCATATTCATTCCCGACCCTTGGCCATGGCTAAACCCCTGATCCTGGTTACCAACGACGATGGAATACATGCACCAGGCCTCGCCCTTCTGGCGTCCGCCCTGGGGCAGGTGGGAGCGGTCCGGGTATACGCTCCGGACCGGCAGCAGAGCGCCGTCGGGCACGGCGTGTCGCTCCATCGCCCGTTGCGCGTCACGGCGGTCAAAGATGGCTGGCACATGGTAGACGGGACGCCGACCGATTGCGTCATGCTGGCCGTGCGCGATCTGCTCGGGGCGCGACCGGACGTGGTGGTTTCCGGAATCAACGCAGGCGCGAATTTGGGTGACGACGTGACCTATTCCGGAACGGTGGCGGGCGCATACGAGGGCATGCTCCTGGGCATTCCTTCGATTGCGATCTCCGATGTACACTTTGCCTGTAAGCATATGGATTCGGCCGCGACATTCGCCGTGAAGATAACGAAATTCATTTTCGAACACGGTCTTCCCCGCGATACGATGCTAAACATCAACGTGCCCGATTTACCGTACTCGCAGATTCGCGGCGCACAAATTACCCGGATGGGACGGCGTGATTACCAGGACGAGATCGTTCGTCGCGAAGACCCGCGCGGCACGTCCTACTATTGGATAGGCGGCTCGGAACCGTCACACGTTCGGGAAGCCGGCACCGATTTCGAGGCGATTGAAAGCGACTGCATCAGCATCACGCCGCTCCATCGAGATGTGACCAATTACGAGGCACTCGAGATACTTCGTCGGAAAACCCTGCCGTTTCAAGGGAATGGAATTAATGCGAATGAGTGACACGGAATCCGCAGTGAAGGCGATCTCGGCTGAAGTACGCAAGCGAAAAAATCCTTTCACGGGGTGGTTGTATCGGCTGAAGGATTGGACCGAGGGCTTAGCCGAGAAATCATATGCCGTTCCAGCGCTGTTTGCGTTGGCGTTTGCGGAAAGTTCTTTCTTTCCGATACCGCCCGATGTGCTGCTGATCGCACTGTGTGTGGGGAAACCCTCGAAGTCGTTTTACTACGCCGTGATGTGTACGGTCGGCTCGGTCATAGGAGGGCTCGCCGGATACTTGATTGGGTATGCCCTCTGGCACGACGTGGCGACCGGCGAGTACAGCCGACTCGCGCAACTCTTTTTCCATTATGTGCCCGGCTTTTCCGAAGACCGGTTCCAAATGGTGAAGGGCTGGTACAATGATTACAACTTCTGGGTGGTATTTACGGCCGGCTTCACGCCGATTCCTTATAAGCTCTTCACCATCTCGGCGGGCGTATTCCGAGTTGATTTGTTCCTGTTTTCTATTGCATCATTGGTGGGGCGTGCGGGCCGCTTTTTCTTAGTCAGCGCGCTTTTCTATTTCTTTGGGGCAGCGATTCGAGACTTCCTCGAAAAGTACCTCGAGTGGCTTACCATCGCGTTCTTGGTCATGCTGGTCGGCGGTTTTGCCGTCATCAAGCTTTTGCTATAGATGGTTTAGTGTGGGGCCTCTCGACGATTATGCCCAGGGGGCGTGGCACGGCATCTATGGCAACATAAGGAGCAGTTGAATTATGTGCGGGATAGTTGGTTACATCGGTAAGAAGAACGCCGTGGACATCATTATGTCCGGGCTGCATCGCTTGGAGTACCGCGGCTACGATTCGGCGGGCGTGGCGGTCATCAAGAATGGCACGCTGGACTGCGTCAAGAGCTTGGGCAAGCTCGTGTCCATGGATAAGAAGCTCGCGGAACGGCCTATCGAGGGGAACCTTGGGGTCGGCCATACGCGCTGGGCGACGCACGGGGTGCCGAGCGAGACGAATTCCCATCCGCACTTCGACGTCCCGATGGAGATCGCCGTGGTGCACAACGGCATCATCGAGAATTACCAACAATTGCGCACGCAATTGCAGGCGGACGGCGTGGTTTTTCGCAGTCAGACCGATACCGAGACTATCGCGCACCTGATCCGAAAGTATTACCAAGGCGATCTGTTTGAAGCGGTAAAGCGCGCGCTCCGGGATGTCGAAGGCGCGTATGCCATCGGGGTTCTCTCCAAGAACAACCCGGACGTGATGGTGGCCGCGCGGCATGGCAGCCCGCTCATCGTGGGTTTGGGCGACGGCGAGGCGTTCATCGCGTCCGACGTGCCCGCGATCATGAAGTACACGCGCAAAGTGCTGTACATAGACAACGGCCAAGTCTGTGAGATTACGCGCAACGGCTACAAGATCGAAGACCTGAACGGGAAGCCGCAACAGCTCGAAGTGAAGACCGTGGATTGGGACGACGCCGCGGCCGAGAAGGAAGGCTATCCGCACTTCATGCTGAAGGAAATCCATCAACAGCCGGAGGTGATTCGCAACACGCTGCGCGGCCGGGTGCATGAAGGCTCGGAAGTAGTCCAGCTTGAAGATATGCGGCTGAGCGCGGAAGACCTCAAGGCGTGCCGGAAAATTGTGATTGTTTCCTGCGGCACAGCCTGGCACGCGGGCTTGGTGGGCAAATATCTTATCGAGAAGTACGCCCAGGTGTCGGTCGAGGTGGACATCGCGTCGGAGTACCGTTATCGCGACCCAATCATACCGGCCAATACCATCGTGATTCCGGTGACGCAGTCCGGTGAAACGGCGGATACGTTGGAAGCCATTCGCATCGCCAAGAAAAAGGGCGCGAAAGTCGTTTCCATCGTGAACGTCGTCGGTTCGAGCATCGCGCGCGAATCGCACGGCGTGATCTACACCCATGCCGGACCCGAGATCGGCGTAGCCTCGACTAAAGCCTACACCTCGCAGATCACCGCCTTCGCGCTGTTTACCATCTATCTGGCGGAGACGCGCGGGACGATGTCCAAGGCGGAAGCCAAGCAAATGATTGCCCATCTGCGCGAGATACCCGACAAAATCCAATGGTACCTGGACCACCAGGACGTCGTGAAGCAGTGTGCGGCTGACCCGAAGTATCGCGACGCGCAGAGCGCGTTGTTCCTGGGTCGCAGCTACAACTTCCCGAGCGCGTTGGAAGGCGCGCTCAAGCTGAAGGAAATCAGCTATATCCACGCGGAAGGCTACGGCGCGGGCGAGATGAAGCATGGACCCATCGCGCTGGTTACCGACCAACTGCCCGTGGTTTGCATTGTCACGCGGGGCGCGGTGTACGACAAGATGATCTCGAACGTCCAGGAAATCCGCGCGCGCAGCGGTATCGTGCTGTCGGTGGCGACAGTCGGGGACGAAGAGCTTAGGAAGCACAGCGCGGACGTCATTTACGTGCCGGATTGTTTCGAGCCGTTCAGCCCCATCGTGATCGCAGTGCCGTTGCAACTCCTGGCCTACTACATCGCGACGAATCGCGGCTGTGACGTGGACCAGCCTCGGAACCTGGCAAAGAGCGTGACGGTCGAGTAGTTCTCCCAGGCGGCCATTCTGCCCCCGCCTCTCTGTCATTCTGAGCGGAGTCGAGGAATCTTGCACACCCAATGTCCCGCCCCTGTGTCATTCTGAGCGATAGCGAAGAATCCGGCACACCAAAGCCGTGGGTAGAAGAGATGCTTCGCTGGCGCTCAGCATGACAGTCCCTCCTGTCATTCGGAGCGGCAACGAAGAAGCCCATGATTTGACGCACCTCGAACCGGGCCATATAATTGCCTTCTTTGTGCCGGGGTAGCTCAGTTGGCTAGAGCGCTGGACTGTGGATCCAGAGGTCAAGGGTTCGAAGCCCTTCCCCGGTACCATTCTTTTGTGCGCGCTCTGAACACGAAGACGGAAGCGACGTCAGAGATGTAAAGGACACGAGTTTGCCAGGCCAGAGAATGGTCTAGCGAGGAAATGTGGATGGCAGGAACGGAACGACCGATTGAGCCGCGAACGTTGAAGGGCTTTCAGGATTTGTTGCCGGAACAGGTCCTGCCGCGGCGCCGCGTCATTCAGACCATCGAAGCGATATTTCAGAAGTACGGCTTCACGCCCATCGAAACTCCCGCTCTCGAACATCTCGACGTGCTCCTCGGCACCGGCGGCGAGGAAACGAACAAGGAATTGTTCCGCCTGCAAAGTCCCGAGGAAGAGCCGATCGCCCTCCGCTTCGACCTCACGGTGCCGTTCGCCCGTTTGCTCGCGCAGTACCCGGACCGACTTAAGGCGCCGTTCCGCCGGTATGCGCTCGGTTCGGTGTGGCGCGCCGATAAGCCGGGTCCGGGCCGGTTCCGCGAGTTCACCCAACTCGACATTGATGCGGCGGGTTCCGCGTCGGTCGCCGTGGACGCGGAAATCATTGCGATCATGTGCGAGGTGATGCAAGCGCTCGGCGTGGGCCCGTTTGCGGTGCTCGTCAATAATCGCAAGCTGATAGACGCGATGTTGGCGTCCTGCGGAGTGACGGAGACGGCGCGGCAGAAGCACGTCTTGCGGGTAATTGATAAGCTCCAGAAAGTGGGTCTGGAAAAGGTGCGGCTGGAACTCGGACCCGGACGCATAGACGATTCCGGGGACCCTATCCCGGGCGTGCGTCTGGATTCCGGGGCAATTGATCAAATCGTAAATTTCGTCATTATCAAGGGCCGCACCCGGAGCGAGATTCTGGACAAGGCTCGGAGCCTGTTTCCTTCGGACAGTCTGGGCGCAGCGACCATTCAGGAAATGCGCGAGTTGGACGCCTGTCTCACCGCGCTCGGCGTCAGCCAAGAACATGCGAAGTTTGATCCGAGTCTCGCGCGAGGACTGGATTACTATACCGGCACGGTCTTCGAAACCGTGCTGCCGCATGCGCCGGAATTCGGTTCGGTCATGGGCGGCGGCCGCTACGACCAACTCGTCGAGCGCTTTATGGACCGACCCATTCCCTGCACCGGCATGTCGGTCGGCCCGACCGGCTCCTGGCGGCATTGACGCACCTCGGTCTCGTCGAACCGGCCAAGACCAGCGTGCAAGTGCTGGTGATCACGATGGGCAAGGTGCCCACGCGCGAGACACTCGCGCTCGCGGCCGAATTGCGCGCGGCGGGGCTATGCACCGAAACGTATTTTGGACAGAAGGCCGGCCTAAAGCACACGCTCTCGCACGCCGATCATTATGGCATCCCCGTCGGCGTCATTCTGGGCGAGGACGAACTCGCGCAGGGCGTCGTCTCCGTGAAAGACCTGCGCGCCGGAAAACAACAGCGCGAGGGCATCCAGGACCGCGACGCCTACCGCCACGCTGGTAAGACCGGCCAAGTGACCGTCTCGCGGGCGGAGCTAGTGAAGACGGTTCGGGGGTTATTAGCAATGAGCAATGAGTCCCGCGTGGCGCGGGAAGCAACGAGCAATGAGTGACGAGTACCGAGAATCGGCAATCAGCCTCGCTTCGTGAGCTTGACACGTTCGCGGTGGAAGTGGAAGTTCTTATCCGTGTTGATTCGCGGTAAGTGGCTCCATCTGTGTTCCAATTGCAGTTGACATCACGCGAGACTCTTCGCTAGACTTCTTGCCAAGAGCGAGCTCCACGGGGCTCGCTCTTCTCGCTTATGCCCCGCGTGGACGGGTAGCTCAGGTGGTAGAGCATCGGACTTTTAATCCGGTGGCCGCGGGTTCGAGTCCCGCCCCGTTCACCAATCAAGTCGAGGGATCACCATGAGAGCAACCCTTATCGTCTCGATTCTCCTGTCGCTATTCGCATCCGAATTCGCGGCCACCGCTAAAACAAAAGTTCTTTTCTCGGGGGAGAAGAAGCAGAATAACCTCGTTTCGGTGCTGCTCGAGGTCGCTTCCATCTCGAAGTCCGGCAATTCGTTTTCATTCACGCGCTCGAGCCAGGGCTGGATATTCATCTCCGCAACACACCAGGGAAACGGCACGGTCTACATAACACTCGATGACGCCCCGCGCGAGGACGCAATCGTTGTCACTGGCGGCGAGACGGGAAGCGTTGCCGAGGGGGTGCGTCACATCGCGAAGGGAGAGCACCGAATTCGCTTGGATTATAAGCGCGATATTCGCGTTGACAAACTCGTGGTGAAGGCGATACCGGAACTCATCCACTGCGGGTTATTCGATCCCGCAATCAAATCCTACGGTCATTATGACATGAATTTCCTCAAGAAGGATGTGCTGCCCAATGTGACCGGCTTAATTGTCCCCCACAACATCAACCTCCCTCAATCAGTCGTTGACGATTGGCGCCGCCGGGGTAAGAAGCTCATCGCGCAGGCCGGGGTAAGCCGCGAAGGCAAGACGGCTGACGACCACTTTAAGTACTGGACCCACTTCCTGGATACCGCTCCCTTTGCGGACGGGATTATCATTGACGAGTTCATCGTGAACAACCCCTCGACCCGACCGGGCACGCCCTTAAGCCCGGAGCGTCAAGCGCGGAGAGAACAGCAACTTCAACGTCACCGCGCGTACGAAGAGGCCTTCACCAGAATGCGCGCCGACGAGCGCTATCAGGACAAGACCGTGTATGCCTACGTCGGCGGCAGCGGCAAGAAACTCAACCAGGAAAGCATCGGACCGACTTTCGTGCGAACCCTTATCAACTGCGACTATCCGATCGCCCTCGAACGGTATCTTTTCGAGCGATCAAGCAAGCCTGCCTCCAAGGCCGCGTTGCAGGAGTTTGTCGAAGGCATCGCCGATTGGGAAGCCAAGGAGCCGGGGGCCAAGCGAAACATGCTCCTCACGTTCGGCCTGTTTTCCATGCCGCCCGGAGGTATCAACAAGCTGCCGAACGTAGATTACCACGTCTGGATGGACCAACAGATGAATATTGTAGCGAACCATCCGGCCATGTCCGACATCGGCGGCCTGAATTGGTGGACGTCGTTGCAAGCGGACGAGGAAACGGTGCGATTCGTCGGGAAACTCTACCGTCACTATGCCATCGCGGGCCAGACCAAAATGCTGACCAAAGACCCCCTCTTTCTCACCCACATTCGGAACGCCGATTTCGAGAAGGGGATCGAAGACTGGACACTGCAGCATGCGGAAGAGGGTGCCATACAGCCCAAGAGTTTCCCAAGATACGGCCGAATCGAGGGACGCTATATGGGACTGGGACGTCCCTCGGACCCCGAACATATCGGGGACACCTTTCTTCTCATGAAGCGAAGCGAGAAGGGTCCCAACACGTTTTCGCAGACCATCCGCCATCTAAAGCCCGGCCGACTCTATTCGATGAAGATGTTTACCTGCGACTACCGCGATTTGGTGAATCCGAAGGCCAAGACCATGGACAAGGCCAACAAATTCATCGGAAGGGTGGTCCTGGAAGGGGTCGAGGTTGATACGGCGAAGTCATTTACGGAAATGTACGCCTCCAACCCGGAGCCGCCCATACCCGTTTGGATTACCTATCACTGGAAAGTGTTCCGGGCAAAAGGGAGCACTGCGAAACTGATCGTCTCGGACTGGGAGAGCGATCAAAAACCGTCAGGTCCCTTTGGCCAGGAACAGACCTTCAACTTCTTGGAAATTGAGCCCTATCACGAATGACCGACTATAACCGAAAGGGAACGCCATGAATTGGTTGACCACTGGAGTTGCGGCGCTCGTGTGCGCGTTTGGCGCTGAGGTGCCGGACGATCTCCCACTGCCGCTACCTCCGCCTCCGAACCTGTTGCGTCCGGAAATTCGCTGGAATCTGCCTTGGCCGGACTCGAGCCGGCCCGCCGCCGGCTATCAGATAGTTTCGGGCGTCGAACACTTCGAGATTTATCACGCGAATCCGGAACAAGGCGTATTCAGCCACCACGCCCATATCACATTTCACGGTGGCGTCTTTTACGCCGCGTGGAGCAACCACGTCACGCCCGACGAAGACGGGCCCGGACAACGTGTCCTCGGCTCGATCTCGAAGGACGGTCGAACCTGGGCGCCGGCCTTCGAGCTGTTTCCACCGTTGGACAAGAACGAACCAAAGGAGAATCGCGGTTCCGGCAAGTGGCGCCTGCTGACCGACAACGGCTGGTTGACCGTAGACGACACTGTGTATGCCATAGCCGAAGTGTCCGAATCCGGCAAGGACGGGTGGGGACGTCTGGCCCGGGAGATAAGACCCGATGGAACCATGGGCGGCCTGTTCTGGATTGTGGACAACCCTCCGGAACCCCTGGAAGGACAACCGCGCATTCCTGATCTCACCGATCCCGACTACACCAAAATCGCGGCGCGGATCAGTCGCCTATTGTCCGATCCGCTCCAAACGCGCTCCATTGAGAATCTGCATCACACGGCCTGGACATTCGGGCTCGATGGGCAAAACTTGTGCGAACCTTCCGTTTATCGCCGGTCGGATGGCGTCTTCGTCAAAATCTGGCGGGACCGAGGTCGCGCAAAGACCAAACGCCTATATGTGTCCGTATCCACGACGACGGGTTATTGGTCGCCGCCGTTACAAACCAACATTCCAAATTCACCTTCCAAGGTTACAACGGGAACCCTTCCGGACGGACGTGTCTACCTGATCGGCAACCTGGTCACCGGTCACGACGAGGTTAAGTACGATGTGCGCGATCCACTGGTAGTCGCGCTCTCCTGGGACGGGAGGAATTTCGACTGGGCTAGAGCCATCCGGGCCGGAGCGCCGCCGCTGCGCTTCTCGACCCTTCGCGCTCCGGGGTTCGCGTACCCCTCTGCGGTTGTGGCCAATGATTCCCTTTGGGTCATTTACTCCATCGGCAAGGAAGACGTGGCCGTCAGCCGTATTCCGCTGTCGGCACTGGGCAAGTGAGGCCAGAACATCGAATCACGTTCGACCCAGAAACAGCAGTAGGAGTCAGAAGTCAGAATGAGAACGGGATAGGAAAGCAGCGCGCTTCACCATTCGGGTAAATCAGCATGTCGCTTATGAGGGAACATAGCCCATACCCTTGCAACATTCTGTCTCGTGTCTCCTGTCTCCTGTCTCCTGACTTCTGTCTTCTAACTCGTACTGCCTATTGCTCGTGCCGCAGCTTGGGTCTGGGTGGCCCGGCATAGGGTTTGGCGCCCAGTTGCTCACCGCGTTTCGGCACGGTCGTCACGGATTGGTCGGAGGTCTTGGGTTCCGTGATCATGCCGTAGTAGCGCCCCATCCAATACGCGTCCAGCCACCCGGAAGGGTCGGCGATAACCGCGCCTCCGCCCGTCGCATCGAGTTGCATAAAATCACCGTCCCATCGGTTGGGTTCGGTCTCACGCGGACTCAGCGGCTTGGGTCGCTCGGAGTACATGCGATAGCCCTTCGGCGGAAAGAGGTCGTCGCGGTGCGAGTTGGTATAAGAATGCCGGCGCAAGTCTAGCGGCCATTCGCGTAAATGGGCGACGGCGCGCGGCAGTTCGCAGTCGTTGCCCGTCAGCGCGCCATAGATAAGATTGAACCATGGCACGCCCTCAATCCGCTTGACCTCCCAACTCCGTTCCAGGCTCCGCAGCCACAACGCTTTGAGCTCCGGGTCGGTCTCGTACTGAATCAACGGAAAATACGCATAGAACGCTAGGCGATCGTCAAAATGGGTAAAGTGCCCGGGGTGGAAAGTCAGCTTCTGGCGGAGAATGTCATCGTCGTAGTTCCAGCCAACGAGTTGCTCTTTCGCCGCCATGAACTTCGGATTGCCGGTAAAATGGTGGGCCGTCGTCATGTAATTAAACGCTTCCATGCCGTTCAACCCGCGCGCGTAGTAACCGTAAGGCGTCTGGAGGTATTCGGGGTCCCATCGCGCCCACCGGGTGGGTTTCCCGTCGAGGTCGCGCAGAAAAAAACCGTTATCCACGATATGGCCCACCAACCGCTGCAGATGCTCGATAGCCCATTGTCGCTCCTTTTCATTCGCCACCGTCTCGAGGAAGACCGTCGTCTCATACACGTGGGCATCAACCTCGTCGCTCGAAGTGTCGCCCTTCCACTCCCAGAAACCGTCCGGGGTCCGATGCCATTCGGCCGGCAGTCCGCCGGAACCGTGCTGCGCCTTGAGACAAGGTTCACCGACGGCATAAATCGAGCGCGCAGGAAAGCCGTCTATGGGTGTAATGTCCTCGCTCCACTTCACCGATTTCATCATGTCCACGGCTTCCGCGCGCGCTTCGGGACTTCCCGTAACCGCATACTCGAAGCATTTCGCGTGGAGATAGTGGCTGCTGTAACCCACGTCGTTGTCGCTCACCTCGCGCTGCCATTCGCCGTCTATCAGAAATAGGGAATGGATGAATCCGAGACGCTTCTGTCCCCACTCTTCAAGCCAGCGCTCGTAATAGGCCGCTTTCTTGGCCAGCGTGTACGATTCATACGCGATGATGCCCAAGCCGCGATCAGTGGCCAGGTACACCACGTTTTCACCGCACGCCACGGCGTTCACTTTGTCATGAGGAATCCAACGCGGATGGCCGAAGAACTGATATTCGTCGTTCACATGGCGGATGCCGCCGCGCATGGTACCGATCCAGAGATCATGCTCGAAACCCTGCGCGAGGCAGGTGGTGTCTTCGTAGCACAGGCCGTCTTCGCCTCGAACTTGGTACCAAGTCATGCCGCGGAGCAGCGACAGTCCCTCGTTGGTGGCTACGTACAGGCGGCTTCCAAAGGAGAGCATGTCGCGGACCGTACAGCCCCGCTCGAGCGTGCCCCAGTCCGAGATTTCCTCGTACCTGATCCGCCTGCGTTCCACGAGGCCCACCCGTTTTCCGTCGTGGACATAGAGTGTGCCGCCGTACGACGCCACGCCCAGCAGAGGGGTTGGGCCGGGCTCGGTGAGAGGAGAAAGGGTAGTACCCTCCACGACGTGAAGCGCCGTGTCCGAGGCGACTACGACGCGGCCGTTGTGCAGACAAATACCGGCGACCGGAACATCACCCACTTTTGTCCATCCTTGGCCGTCGTACCTCCACAAGCCGCCCGCAGTCGCGGCATACAATGCATCGCCAAGCGTGCTCAACTGCGTTACTCCTCCACTCGGTCCCTCGACGAGCTTTAACGCCTCGCCTTCGACGCGCCACACCGCCTTCTCGTCGCCGACGTAGGCCTGGCCGCGGAAGACCGCCACCGCGTTCAGAATCTGCTCCGTCGCAATCAGGCTGCCCACTTCCTGCCGATATACTTCATCCGCGACCGGCTCCCAAAGGGGACTTTTCGGGATCGGCAGTTCGGCCGGCGCCGAGAGGCCGGTCGCTACGCACCAGAAGACACACACCAACAGAATCGGTCGTCGCACAGGATTTCCCTCCTCCGATATTAGTCAACGTTTCGCGAAACACGGCGCACATTCCCCGCAAAGGTGACATAGTACCGGAAGACCCTCTTCGATGAGAAACGGTGAACATTGGCAGATTCTCCGGACCCTTCTTGGGACGTGGCGATTGTTTGCAGGATTTTCGTGTGGTACCGTGGTGGTTTAGTTGGCAGCAGAAACCGGGAGGTAATGGTCATGACTGAATCCATGGACCGCAGAGATTTCAGTCGCGCGACCACGGCCGCGGCCGCCGCAGCGGGTTTGTCTTCGCTTGGTCCGCGCGCACTGGCCACGGCCGCGACGGCGAACACCACGTTGCCGACACGGGAACTGGGCAAGACCGGGCAGCGAGTTTCCATGCTGGGACTCGGCGGGGAACATGCGCTGAGCAAGCCGGAGAACGATGCCCAAGCGGAAGAGATCGTGCAGCGAGCGCTGGACTTGGGGATCACGTACGTGGACACGGCCCAGCTTTATTTCCCGTCCGAGAAATACGTTGGGCAGGGGCTCAAAGGCCGTCGCGACAAGGTGTTCCTTACCACCAAGATCGATCCACGCGATCCGGAAGAGGCCAAGCCCTTAATCGAACGCAGCATGAAACTGCTGGACACGTCGCAGGTGGATAATCTCAATATCCACAAAGTGCGGAATCTCGAGGACGTCGAACGGATCACCAAGAAAGGCGGACTACTCGACTTGGTGCAGAAGATGAAGGACGAAGGTGTAACGCGACATCTCGGCATCACCGGGCACTATACCCCCGAGGCTTTGATCGAGATGATGGGCCGGGGCGATTTCAGTTTTGTATTGCTGCCGGTCAATCCCACCGACGGCCATCATCTTCCATTCCTCGCCGCGCGCAAGGAAGCGCGTAAGCGCGGCATGGGTGTGATCGCCATGAAAGTGTCGGCGCGCGGACGGTTCTTCAAGGAATGCGGCGTACAGCGCATGGACGATTTGCTGACCTATGCGCTATCGCAGGACGTGGACGTCGCCATTGTCGGCGTCGAGAACGTCGCACAATTGGAGGATAACGTGCGCATCGCGAAGAACTTCACACCCATGTCCCCGGAAGACCAACTTCGGCTCGAAACCGAAATGAAACCTCACACCTCCATCGGAAATTTCTACAAGCCCGGCGGCGCCGGCTGGCTCGATTGAGCAGCGAACGAAAGTCAGACCTGTCTGACAGGTCTGACGTCATTCCGCGTGCGCGGGGCTGGGGAACCACTCGTCAATCGCCGTGTCCTGGTGGCGAGGGAAGTGGTTATGCGCCTCGAAGTCTTTGGGGACGGGCGTCGGGTAGCAGTTGTTGAAACAGGCCATACAGTGGTGCTCGGCGTCGCCCCGGACGGCGTCGAGCAGTCCTTCGATGGTCATGTACACCAACGAGTCTACGCCGAGGTACTGGCGGATTTCTTCCACGGTCATACGGGAAGCGATGAGTTGCTCCTGCTCGGGCGTGTCAATGCCATAATGGCAGGAGTTGATCATGGGCGGGGCGCTAATGCGGAAATGGATTTCCTTGACGCCGGCGTGGCGCAGCATCTTGATGATCTTTTTCGAGGTCGTGCCGCGTACGATACTGTCGTCAATCAGAACGATACGCTTTCCCTCGATAGCATGGCGGGACGGGTTCAACTTGATTTTCACGCCGAAGTCACGGATGCTCTGGTCCGGTTCGATGAAGGTGCGCCCCACGTAGTGGTTTCGAATTAGGCCCATGTCAAAGGGAATGCCGGACTCGTGGGCATAGCCCAACGCCGCCTGATTCGACGAGTCAGGCACCGCCATCACGAGGTCCGCTTTCACGGGCGCCAGCCGGGCCAGATTTCGGCCCAGGCGTTTCCGCACTTCGTCTACGCTCCGGCCGCAAAAGACGCTGTCCGGACGGGCCACGTATATAAATTCGAAGATGCACGGCTTCGGCAGCACCGGCTCGAACGGTGAGAAACACTCGAGGCCATCTCGCGTCGCAACGACCACTTCGCCCGGCTTCACTTCGCGCACCCACTCGGCGTCAATGATATCCAGGGCGCACGTCTCGCTGGCAAGAACCTGAGCCCCGTCCAGCCGGCCAATCCAGAGCGGTCGAAATCCCATCGGGTCGCGCACGGCCACAATTTCGCTCCCATTCATGGCGAGAATCGAGTAGGCGCCAACCACTTGCTTGAGTGCGTCCACCACGGAGTCGGCAAACCGCGGCGCCTTCGAGCGCGCAATCAGTTGAATAATGACTTCGCTGTCGGTGGTGGACTGAAAGATGGCGCCACTCTCTTCCAGTTGCTCCCGCAAGTGCGTGGCGTTCACGAGATTGCCGTTGTGTCCCAGTGCCATCGATCCGCGCGCATAGTCCGCCATCAGCGGTTGCACGTTACGCCGACTGCTGCTGCCGAAGGTGGAATACCGCACATGGCCGATCGCTATATCGCCCCGCAGCTTTTCGAACCGATAGGGTTTGAATACGTCCGCAACCAATCCCACGTTGCGATGGCCAATCAGACGACCTCCATCCGAAGTGACGATGCCGGCTCCCTCCTGGCCCCGATGCTGAAGCGCATACAAGCCGAGATACGTCAATTTCGCGGCTTCGGGGTGGCCAAAGACTCCGAAAATGCCACATTCTTCATGGAGTTCATGCATGGATTCGGGGACCCTCCTGCGGTTTACGCCCATTCTCGCACATTCCATCTGTCCCAACAACTCGCCGCCTATATATCATTCTTGCCGGTCAACTTCCGATACGCTTCCAGGTACTTGGCCCGCGTCTTCTCGACCACGTCCGGCGGCAAGGGTGGCGGCGGCGAGTTCTTGTCCCAGCCCGTGGTTTCGAGCCAATCGCGGACGAACTGCTTGTCGAAACTCGGCTGCGAGCGGCCCGGCTGATACTGGTCCGCCGGCCAAAACCGCGAAGAATCCGGTGTCATGACTTCATCCGCGAGAACTAGTCCCCCTTCAAGCATTCCAAATTCGAACTTGGTATCCGAGAGTATAATGCCCCTTTGTTCCGACAGGTCCCGCCCGCGTTGGTAAACACGCTGCGCGGCTTCGGCGGCCCGTTCCAGCCACCCTGTTCCGATCATTTCCGCCGCACGCGCCGCCGAGATGTTGATATCGTGACCGTCGGTGGCCTTGGTGGCAGGGGTGAAGATGGGCCGCGGCAGTTCACTGCTTTCAAGCAGGCCTCCGGGCAGCGCGATCCCACACACGGAGGAGGTCGTCTGGTACTCTTTCCATCCACTCCCCGCGAGGTAGCCCCGAATGACGAACTCCACGGGAAACATCTCGCATTTGTGGACCAGCATCGAGCGGCCTCCGAATTGATCGGCCGCAGATTGAAAATCCGCCGGAAAATCCGCCAGGTCTGCCGAAATCAAGTGCGTGCGTACAATATCCTTCACCTGTTCAAACCAGAACAGGGACATCTGGGTCAGGATTTTCCCCTTGTCCGGAATGCCGACCGGATTGACCCAGTCAAACGCCGAGATACGGTCCGTGGCGACAATCAGCAGTCGGTCACCGAGATCGTAGATGTCGCGAACTTTCCCACGGTGAAGCGGTTTGCGGCTCGGTAAGTAGGTGTTGGAGAGTGCCGTAGTCATTTCACCAGTTCCCATGATTAGAAAAATGTCCCACGCAAGTGTTTTTTATTGATTTCTAACATCTCATCGAGTAATGCTCGCGAACCCGTAGCGCCGGGCATCAACGGGTGCGCCAGCATGGCTTGGAACGCAGTTTCCCGGTTTCCGGTCACGGCCGCCTCCACGGTGAGCGACTCGTAAGCCTTCACCTGCTGCATCAGACCGCGAATGGCCGGCGCCGGCGCAGATTGTGGAATTGCCTGGGCGCCGGATTTGCCAATCCGCGCCGGGACTTCGACTGCGATATCCGGATCGAACGTCGGTACTGCGCCGTCATTGCGGCAACAAACGATTTGTTGGTTCTGGCGATCATTCTCGATCGCCGAGATCAGGTGGAACGCCGCCGTCGAATAGTGGGCGCCGCCCCGCTTCGAGAGCTCTGGGGGTTTCTCGTTCAGTTCCTTCATGCGATATTTCTGAAAAAGTGACTCCTCGATCTCGACCACTTCCTCGCCGCGGGTCTTCGGTTTGCTCTTGAGGTGCTTGAGTACCGCGTCGGTCGCATAGAAATACTGCAGGTAGCCGTTGAGCACCATGCGCAGGCTCCGGATGGCCGCGCACATGTTCTCGCGAATCTCAGGCTGTGACCATTCCTCATCGGCCAGTTCGAGAAACTTATCCAGAACCGATGGCGTTACGTCCTTACCCGCGATGCGCACTTGGCGTATCCAGGACAGGTGGTTCAGGCCGACGTAGTCCAAGTCCACTTCCTCCATGCAGCAACCGAAGTGTTTCACGATGTCCATGATAAACCCGATCGGGATGTTGCACAGACCGACACTGGTAATCCTGCTGTGCTTGATCAGGGCTTCCGTCACAATTCCGGAAGGATTCGTGAAATTGACCAGCACTCCCCGCGGCGCGAGTTCCTCCATGGCAACGGCGATTTCGAGAATCCGGGGAATCGTACGGAGCGCGCACGCGAATCCGCCGACCCCCGTCGTTTCCTGGCCAACGATGCCATGCCGCAGCCCCAGTTTTTCGTCGTTGATGCGGGCCTGGGCGCCGCCGACGCGCAATTGCGTGACCACGTACTTTGCATCTTTGACAGCTTCGTGCAGGTCGATCGTATGTTGGACTGTAAAAGGATCCCCATGTCGCTCCGCCATGCGGCGGGCCAAGCCGGCCGTAATCTCGAGGCGTTCCCGATTCGGGTCCATCATCCAGACTTCGGTGACGGGGATGGCATCGAGACGGCTGAAGAGTCCGTCAATGAGTTCCGGCGTATACGAACTGCCGCCTCCGATTACGGCGAGTTTCATGCGTTGCGTGTCCCTCGGCACACTCCTGTCCCGCACAGACAAGGAGCTTCGGGTATCCGATACATTGGCTTGTAAGCGACCGTAGATTTACTTCGTGTTCCGCAAACCGCATGATACGCGCTGCGACCCGGAATGTCAAAACTGGACCCGAGCTTACGTAGCTCCCATTTGTAATGGGAGTCCCGTCCCCCGCGCCCAAACGGGGAACCGGTTCCCTTTAGGTCCCTTTGGTCCTTTTTGTCCCTTGTGTACAAACGATTCGAATTATGGTATGAATGAGCGTCCAGTACGAGGAGGTTCCGCTTCTGTAACGGCGCGGCATGTGGAAAATTGAGATAGCTACCTTCCTGTCACTCGTCCTCTTGGTCCCGTATTTCGGGTGGGGCGTCTATACTCTGCGACTGCGCTTCCGGTTCCACGAAGAACTGAATCCCGTAGTTGAAACCACCACCCTCGCCTGCCTGTTCGTCTTCTACGTCTTCGAGCTCGCCCTGCTCTCCGTCTGGCTCGAGGACAACCCGGTGTTCCTGATCTTCTCCGTCCTGGGTCTGGTGGTTTCGGGAGCGGCCCTGTATGGCTCGATGGCGATTTCCCTTCTGTCGCGGGTCATCGTCGAAATGATGATGCCCTCCGGCCACAACTCGGTCGCGGAACCGCGCTACGGTCCCGCCGAGGCCCTCGAGCGGCAAGGCGATTTCGACGGTGCCGTACAGGAGTATATGGTTATTGCGCGAATCTTTCCGCGGGACCCCACAACGGCCATCCGGATCGGGGACAATCTGATGAAGCTCGGCCGACCTCAAGACGCCGCGCCGTGGTTCGAGCGCGGACTCGCCAACCTGAACTCGCCTGAAAAGAGCCTCGTCGTAACCAACCGCTTGTGCGAGATTTACCACCGCCATCTGAATCGCGGCGATTCCGCCACGCGTGTCCTTCAAAATTACCTGGAAAAGTTCCCGACCGCCGAGTACGCCGGGACCATCCGTGATCGCCTCCGCCAACTCACAGGCGCTTCCCAAACGACCTCAGTCGTGTAAAAGAAGCGCCATTCCCACGCCCTGCGCCTACCGTTTCCCTCACCAGTTATCTTTACAAAATGTTCGCGCCGACCTTTCGTGGCGCATTCCTTCTTGACTGCGGCCTTGAACGGCGCTGTGTATTTTGTGGCGTTTCATGATAGCTTATAACCTCATGGGTGGTGGTTTTCTTGCGATAATTCTCATGTGCACGGCGAACATGGCTGCATCTCAAGTTGCCGTAGACTACGCGGAGCCGAAGCACGTGGACGACTGGCTTCGCCATCCGGTAATCGGCGATCCGTCGTTCGATGCCTTCGTGCACCACGCCGGCAACCCGGTTCATCGCGGCGCGCCGCCGCTCGAATGGCCGGTGAATGGTTTCCTCTTCGAAGACCCTCCGAGCGGCGACTGGTTCATCTACGTCGGCCACTACGCGCAAGGCTATGCCGTGGGTCCGGGAAAAACCATGGTGTGCACGGTATACCGTTCGAAAGATCGAGGCCGGACTTGGACCCATCTCGGCCCCATTTTCCCCGACGATCCCTTCACCTTCGAAGGTGATACCTCACCTGTAGGTTATGCGCCGGATGTATCGGTCGTGTACGCCGACGGCCGGTACCACATGGTCTACGACTGGGCGACCACCAATTCGACTTGGGAAACTATGGCGAATCCGATTCCGGGCACCGATAGCGGGATTGGTTACGCGTGGGCGGAACGGCCGGAAGGCCCGTTTCAGCGCACATCACCACCCGTCTATCGCACCAGCGCCTACCCCGCGTATCTCGGCAAGTATCGCCGCGGGTACGCCGCCTCGCTGATTCGGCGCAAGCACGATTGGCTCGTTCTGGCGATGAATGATTCCGGCCTAGATTTCGGCTGGGCGCTTGTCGGTATGACGGCGAAGAATCCGGAAGGGCCTTATTCACAACCGGTATTTCTGCGCTGTGTGGATGACATGTACTTCCATCCGCCCCTACTCGAATTCTATCCCGCCTTCACACACCGCGGATGGATTTATGCGCCGGCGACTTCCGTGGCGCTGAATCGCAATTTCCAGGCGTTGTTTCGCGTTCGTGTCGAAGACGCGATGAACTCGGCCGCTTGGGAGCTGTATCGCTACGGCTCGCTGTGGCATTCGGACCCCGTTCCACACGAACACTACGGCCTCTGGGGACAAACCTTTTCCGGATTCGTAAGTAAAGAGGGCACGTTGAATGTCATGTTTCCATCCCGTGACCCGGACGGATTCGGCACGATCAATGTCGCATCCCGGCCGTGGCGGCGACCCTACGCCGACCGCGGCTTTGTCATAAGCGGTCATCAAGGGTCCAGCCTAGCCCTCCTCAAGCGCGCCTACACCGATTTCGAATTGTCGGCGGAACTCACGGTCCACGGCGACGTTGCCGTGGTCTGGGGTCATCCCGCGCCGATTGGCCCCGACCGGCCTGCCTCCGACGCGACGTTGCATCCCCTTTGCTTGTCCGACCGCTACGCCCTCGAGTTGAGCGGCGCTCGATGGAAAATCGTGCAGTATCGCGACTCAGCCACACCCATCGAAGTGGCTTCCGGCGAGCTATCGCCCACCGAGAATTGCTATCGCATCCGCCTATCGCACACCGCCGATAGCCTGTTAACGATATCCATCAACGATCGCCCAACGTGGTCCGGGCACGTGCTGTTGGTCGAAGGGCCAGTGGGCATCCTGGCAAAACCAAACAGCCGCGCCGCAGTACACCGTTTCGAGATTGCCGGAACACGCAGCAATGGCCGATGTTCACTCCTGTTTACGGAAGGAATCCTGGGCGCAGGCGCCGCGAAAGACTCCTGGAAAAACGTGGAAGGCCCCGAGTTCCACTACGGAAAGGGCGCAGTCTCAACACGCCCGAGCGCCCGCGCGAAATGGAACTTTGAAGGCACCGGCTTCACCCTATGGGCGCCCAAAGGCCCGCAATACGGCGCGGCCGAACTTTTCGTGGACGGAAATAGTCTCGGAACCGCTGATTTCGCCGCGACCGGGATTCAAGCCTCACAGCCTCTCCTGAGCCGGCGCGATCTCAAGAATGCCTTTCACGCACTTGTAATGGTCGCGAACAAAGACCAAGTCCCCCTCGACACCTTGGAAATCGAATTCTAGGCGAAGCAATACTGGCAGAACCGGGCGTAGACCATATAGAACACGTTGTAGCTGTCATGCAGAGCGCGGCGACGAATCAGGCACACTTAAGACCGAACCCTCTTGTCATTCTGAGCGCTAGCGAAGAATCTCGCCTACCAACGTCTTGGGTACCGGAGATTCTTCGTCCCGCGCGACGCGGGACTCAGAATGACAGAGAGAGCAGGTTTGTTCGGTGTACAAGATTCTTCCCCCGCCGCCGTGACCGGCTCAAAATGGTTTCATGGGGTCATGTGTCGTCGAGTGAATGGCGTTACCACCGATATTGGCCGCTGCGCGCCGATCATGATACAATGAATTAGCAAGTCTGTACGGGGTGTGACTATGCGTTCATTGTTCGTTTCCCGACGCGAGGGGCTGACGCTTCTTGAACTGCTGGTAATTATCGGGCTCATCGTTATTCTCGCTGCGATTCTGCTTCCCGGTCTTGCTAATGACAAACCGCGCAACCGCTTCACGTGTCCAAATCACCTTAAGCAACTCGGCATTATTTGCAAGATGTACGCCGGGGAACACACGAGCGCCGGCCTTTGTCCGCGAATTCACGGCGACGAGACCTTCGGTTCCGCCTCAGGCGCTCCCGGCTGTAAGTTTATCGAGGACGATTTCGACTACGCGCCTGACATGCGCGCGATCTACCCGGAGTATCTTTCTGACCCTTTGATACTCGTGTGCCCTAAGGCATTTGGATTGAGGGAGAACCACCGATCTGAGTGGCGCGGCCTCAGTGCGGCTATAGGCCAGATTGAGGATGACGGTAGTGGCCGCTGCAAATACCGAGGCTTAATCACCAATGCCGATTCGAGCTACATCTACTTTGGATGGGTGGTTGATAAAGTTGAGGATACCGATCCTTATCTCTCGGACGCGGACGCAAGTACGTTGAGCTTGTCATCCGGTGGTCCTGCGCAAATCGTCGCGCTGATCAATTACCTGCAGACAGGGCGCGGGTCTCCCAATCCGGCCAAAGCCTATGACGAGGATATCGAGGTGCCAAAATACCTGCCACCCGGCAGCGACCTAAAGAACGTAGGCAACGGACCTGCGGGCGATACGCTCTATCGGATTCGTGAAGGCGTCGAACGCCTTCTCACTACCGAGACCCTGAATTCCCCCGGAGCGGCGCGACGGGCCCAAGCGAAGATACCCGTTCTGTTTGACCGGACGGACCACGATCCGTTAGCCGCGCCCAAACGAGATCAACGCGTCAACGTTCTCTACCTGGACGGACACGTCGAGGCCGTGGGTGGTACCGGAAAGTTTCCCGTATCAAAGAACTTCGCTGGGATGACGCTCGCGCTTCCCCCGCCGCACGAGACACCGTAGCATCGTTCTCGCGTGCCGGCGCTTGCAGTCGGTTCTCTGTGGTCAAAATTCAATGGCGGTTCGCCAAGTAATACAGTATCGGCACGGCCATGCGGGAGAGCAACAGCGAGGCCACTTCACCGGCCATCAGCGAGAGGGCCAGACCCTGGAAAATCGGGTCGAAAAGAATCACCGAAGCCCCGACGATGACCGCCGCCGCCGTCAGTAGCATCGGCCGGAACCGGACCGCGCCGGCATCCACTACGGCTGATGCGAGCGGCATTCCCTGTTTCAGACGCAGCTCGATGAAATCCACCAGTATGATCGAGTTCCGCACCACAATCCCCGCCCCCGCAATGAAACCGATCATCGAAGTCGCCGTAAAGAACGCGCCCAGGAGCCAGTGCGCCGGCAGAATCCCGACCAGCGAGAACGGTATCGCGGCCATGATCACTAATGGCGTCTTCAGCGACTGGAACCAGCCCACAACCAGAATGAAGATCAGCACCAGCACCGCGGCGAACGCTAGGCCCATGTCGCGGAATACTTCGTAGGTGACGAACCATTCGCCGTCCCACTTAACGGCGAGCTTCTCGGTCGAGAACGGCTGCATGGTCGAGTATTGCTCGATGCGATAACCTTCGGGAATCTGCAGTTCTTTGACTTGCCGCATCAGGTTCGTAATCACGTACACGGGACTCTCCCCGCGCCCGCCCACGTCGCCCGTGATGTAAACCACGGGCATCAGGTTCTTGTGATAAATGCTCTTGTCCTCGACGGTCTCCTCGACCCGTACCAATTCGCCCAACGACACCAGATTGCCCGCGTCGCCCTGGACTTTGATCTCGCGGAGCCGCTCGATGCCGGACCGCTCGGCCTCCGGTAGGCGGAGCACAATCGGAACGTCCTCCTTTTCGCGCGGCTGGTGAATCAAGCCGACGGCGAACCCTTCCAACGCCAGGCTCAGCGTCGAGGAAATCTGTTGCACCGACACGCCGTTCAGCGCGGCCTTCTCCTGGTCCACCGCGACGTGGAACTTCGTCTGATCATCCTCGACGTACCAGTCCGTGTCCACCACGCCTTCGGTGCGCTCGAAGATATCGCGTACTTGCCGCGCCAGCTCGATCTGCCGGGTATAGTTCGGTCCATAAACCTCCGCGACGAGCGTCTGCAATACAGGAGGCCCCGGCGGAACCTCCGACACCTTCACGCGCGCGCCATGCCGCTTCGCGATCTCCTGGATCGAGGGCCGCACGCGTTTGGCGATGTCGTGGCTCTGCGCCGAACGCGCCTCCTTGGGCGCGAGGTTGACTTGGATATCGGCCTCGTTGGCCCGGCTTCTCAGAAAGTAATGACGCACCAGTCCGTTGAAGTTGTGCGGCGCGGCGGTTCCGACGTACATCTGATAATTGGCCACCTCCGGCGCGGTGCGCACATACTCCGCGATCTCGCGCGTCACGGCGGCAGTCTGCTCCAGCGTCGCGCCTTCGGGCATGTCAATGATGACCTGGAACTCGCTCTTGTTATCGAAGGGCAGCATTTTGACGAGGACAAGGCCCAACGGCACCAGCGTGCACGCCGCCAGAAGCAACAGCACCACACCGAGCAGGAACCCGTAGCGCACCACGGGCACAACGATTAGCGGTTTCATCACGCGCCGATACATGCGGTCCATCCAACTTTCATGATGCCCGGAAGTCGCGGGCGCCGGTTCTTTCTTCCGCCGCCCCAACAGTCTCATTAGTTTTGCGCGCAGGCCGCTGCCATGGTCCGATTCGCGTTTGAGCAATCGCACCGCCGCCCACGGCGTCACCATGAACGATATCGCGACCGAGAAGACCATGGCCGCCGACGCGCCGACCGGGATCGGCTTCATATACGGACCCATTAGCCCCCGCACGAACGCCATCGGTAAGATCGCCGCGATGACGGCGGCGGTCGCGAGCAATGTCGGATTGCCGACTTCGTCCACGGCCCGGACGGCGACGTCGTAGACGGTCCGCCCCTTGCTTTCGGGTAGGTGAAAATGCCGGACGATGTTTTCGACTACGACTATGGCGTCGTCCACCAGGATTCCGATGGAAAAGATCAGCGCGAACAACGTGACGCGATTCAGTGTGTAGTCGTATAAGTAAAAGACCATCAGTGTCAACGCCAGCGTCACCGGGATGGCCAGCGCTACCGTGCCCGATTCGCGCAAACCCAACGTCAGCGCGATCAGGAGCGTCACCGAAAGAATCGCCAATCCCATGTGATACAGCAGCTCATCCGATTTCTCCTTCGCGGTCTCGCCATAGTTCCGCGTGACGCCCATCTGCACGTCGCTGGGAACGGCGATGCCCTGCGATTCCTCGACTTTCTCGAGCACGTGATCCGCGACCACTATGGCGTTGGTGCCTTTCCGCTTGGCCACGGAGATCGTCACCGCGGGACGGATGCCCCCGCCGGGAGTCGTTTCGCCGTGCGTCCCCAGACGATGCGTGTGCTCTGCGGCCGGGCCTTCGCCGTAGAACACGTATTGCGCGGGTTCTTCGGGGCCGTCCACGATTTCTGCGACGTCGCGCAGATAGACGGGCCGACCGTTCCACACGCCGATCACCACGTTGCCCACGGCTTCCGCGTCATCGAGGAAGGCGCCGGCTTCGACGAGGAACTCGCGATTCGCTTCGGAATACGCCCCAGCCGGCGATTGCGCGTTGGCCTGCGTCAGTTTGGGAATGATCGCGGCCGGCGCCACGCCGTACGCGGCCATGCGCGACTTATCGAGCGCCACACGTACTTGGCGGCGTTGGCCACCAATGAGTTTGACTTCGGAAACGTTGGAGATTTCCTTGATCGAGTCATGCAACTGTGCCGCGATCCGCCGCAGGGTGAAATGATCGTAGCCTTCGCCCGAAAGCGTCAGCGCCAGGATCGGTACGTCGTCAATCGAGCGGGGCTTGATCAGGGGTTCGCTGGCACCGGGTGGGATCAGGTCGAAGTTGGCAAACATCTTCTGATTGAGCCGAACGATGGCGTCTTCCTCGTTTTCGCCCACGTAGAAGCGCACCACGGCAAAGGACGCACCCGGACTCGAGGTCGAATAGATGTACTCGACGCCGGGAATCTCCCAGAGCAATTTCTCCATCGGCTTGGTGACGCGCTCTTCCACCTCCTTTGCGCTCGCGCCGGGCATCTGCACGAACACGTCCACCATCGGCACGATGATCTGCGGTTCCTCTTCGCGCGGCAGCAAGGCCACTGCCCCAAGACCCAGTAGAATGGACGCACTGATGATCAGGGGCGTCAGCTTGGATTTGATGAAGGCGTGCGCGACCTTTCCGGCCAGTCCCAGCTTCTCGACCACGGGCGGTGAATCCCCAATTCCGGCGGTCACGGGACTACGGCTCGACGCGGGCGCCGTCGCTGACGCGCTCCACGTTTTCGATCACCACGCGGTCCCCCTCATTCAGCCCCGACAGTACTTCGATCCGCTCACCGAAACGCTTCCCGGTCCGGATGATCCGGAGGTGGGCAACGCCCCGCTCATCAACAGCGAATACACCGGTAATTTGTCCGCGTTCGGTCACGGCCGTTGCCGGTATGGTCATCGTCGGTCTCTCAATGCCGGCGAACTGGGCGCGACCGAATATTCCGGAGCGGAGGGTCTCCGCGGGTGGCAGCTCAACCTTGACCAGGAAACTGCGACTGGCCGGGTCCGCCGCCGGCACGATCTCCGCGACGACGCCATCGAGTGGCGGGGCGCCGAGCGCGTCAATAACGACGGCTGCCTTGTTGCCGGGCTCAATTCGGCCCACGTGCGCTTCGTCCACCGTGACTTCCAATCGCCAATGGTCCCGCGCCTCGATCTCGAGCAACGACACGCCCGGCGCCGCCATGTCGCCCACGTCCACGTTCTTCATTGTAACCCTACCGGCCATCGGCGCGGTCAGTTGTGTGTAACTGAGCATGACTCGCGCGTTCTTCAGTTCGGCCTCCGCCTGTGCGATCCTTGCGTCCACTTCGTTCCGCTTCGCGCGTAGGGACTGATACATCTCCCCGGCCCGCGCCGACTCGGCGGTCGCGGCCTTTTGTTTTGCCTCGGCCTCGTCGTAGGCTTGCCGGCTTACCGCCTGCTGTTGAGACAGATTCCGGTACCGCTCGAAGGTCGTCTGCGCCAGCGACTTCCCGGCATCTGCCGCCGCTTTTCCTTGTGCCGTGGCTTGCGTCGCTCGCTCGACTTCCTCCCGGGATTGCTGCGCCTCGTTCAGGCCGCTCTCCGCTTTCTGTAGCTGGGCGCGGGCTTCCCGATCGTCAATGTTTATCAGAGCTTGCCCCGGCTCGACCGAGTCCCCCTCTTTGACGTTGACCGCCACGACATGACCCACAATTCTGCTCTGAATTGTCGCGGAACTCACGGGCCGGACCGTCCCGACCGCCTCGTACGACGTTTCAACCGCTTCCTTCTTCAGGACTTCCACCTTCGCTTTCACGGCCGGTCCGGCGACCTCGGCCTGCCCTTCGGAACCGGTCCGATGACAATGCGGCAAAAGGAGCGCAGCAAGGAGAAATACGCTGGTCCTGACAAGCGTTTTCATAGCCCCGAATTGAACACTCCAATTCATTGCGTTTCCTTACGAATTTTGCAGCCTTACTCTCGCGCCACAGTTCTAGCGCAACCATCCCCCATTCCCCGCTTGATTCCTCCCGAACTTCCTGCGTTTCCTTCGCTAGGCCTTCGAACAGCGTCGGAACCCGAGCTTCTCAAGGAACCACACCATGGGACACCAATCGGTGAAACCCGACTGAAGCAGATTCGCTCCGACAAAGGCCGTAAACAGCAGCCAGTACAGGCTATGGACAGCAGCGAGCCCTACACTCAGCAACACAAAAGTCCCCGCGATTAGTCTGAGAGCACGTTCGACGTGCATAATAAAATCCTCCTTGGAGATGACCCAATTGCGTGACCCCTATTATTGCCTAAAAGGCCGGCTTAATGCCAATGGAGACCTGTTTGACTGGGTGGACAGGTCTGACCTGTCCGACTCGTCCGACTAGTCTGACAAGTCCGACCGACAACCCCTATGCGCCATGAACGACGCGTGTGCTATGCTTAGACGGCGTAAAGTTTTACGTGCATCGCGCCGATCTTAGGACTAAAGGAAAGCCATGACCTTGGACTCTACACTTGCGGAGCGGCCTAACGTTACACCGCCGCACGGCGGCCGTCGGTACACCATCCGCTACTGTGTCCGCTGTGTCATGCCGGAAACTAAGCCGGACTTGCATATTGACGCCGAAGGCGTTTGCAGTGCCTGCCGGTACCTCGAAAGCCGGAAGGAAATTGATTGGGCGCAACGGAAGACCAAACTGCTCCGAATTCTCGATCGCTATCGCTCCAAAGACGGCGCCAACTATGACTGCGTTATTCCCGTCAGCGGCGGCAAGGACAGCCATTTCCAGACGCTCCGCATGCTCGAACTGGGCATGAAGCCGCTGTGCGTGACGGCCTCGACCTGCAAACTCTCTGAAATCGGGCGGAAGAACATCGAGAATCTAAAAAGACTGGGCGTGGACTATATCGAAGTCACGAGCAACCCCGTCATACGCCGCAAGATCAATCGCCTGGCTCTCACGCAAGTAGGAGACATCTCCTGGCCGGAGCACGTCAGTATCTTCACCATCCCAGTCCGGATCGCCGTTCAGTTCAACGTCCCGCTCATCGTCTGGGGCGAGAACTCGCAGAACGAATACGGCGGCCCGGCGAGCGCGGCGGCTAATAACGTACTTACGCGGCGCTGGCTCGAAGAATTCGGCGGGCTACTGGGCCTGCGGGTGAGCGACCTAATCGGTCAAGACGGGATCACTCGACAGGATTTGATCCAGTTCACGTATCTTTCCGATGAAGACCTCGCGCGCGTCGGTGTGACCGGTCTGTTCCTGGGCTACTACCTGCCTTGGGACGGCTATACCAACGCTTTGCTGGCCCAGGCGCACGGGTTCACCACGTATCAGAAGCCCGTCGAAGGTTCGCTCGTCAATTATGAGAACCTCGACAACTGCCACACGGGTATTCACGACTATTTCAAATTCCTCAAATACGGTTTCGGCCGCGCCACGGACCTGGCCTGCCTGCACATCCGCCGGGGGAGACTGTCGCGCGCCGACGCCGTCGAATTGGTCAAGACGCATGATGGCCGGTTCCCCTGGGTCTATCTGGGTTGCCCTCTCGAAGAAATCCTCGGCGAAATGAATATGAACGTCGAAGAGTTCGTCCGCACCTGCGACCGGTTCACCAACAAGAAACTCTTCGTGTGCGACGCGCGCGGCCAGTTGGCAAAAGATCAATTCGGCAATCTCACCAAGATCAACTACGACAACGAATGAAGACGGTAGCCATCCTCGACTACGGCATGGGCAATCTGGATTCCGTAGCGCGCGCGGTCGAGGAATGCGGCGGCAATCCTTTGGTAACCGAGGATCCCGGCTCAATTGCGAAGGCCGCGAGCATCATCCTGCCGGGCGTGGGCGCCTTCGCGGACGGGATGCGGGAATTGCGCGCCCGCGGCCTGGACAGCGTGCTTTCGGAAGAAGCGGTCGAGAAGAAGATTCCCTTGCTCGGTATCTGCTTGGGCATGCAGTTGTTGGCGCGCAAGGGCAACGAAGGGGGAGAGACCGAAGGCTTGGGACTGATCGGAGGCGAAGTCCGGCGACTTCAACCGGATACACCGGAGGCGCGCATCCCGCACATCGGCTGGAACGAGGTCGAGTTGGAGTGTTCCTGCCCGTTGTTCAGCGGAATTCCATCGAACACGGACTTTTATTTCGTGCACAGCTATCACTTCTACCCTGATCGAGACGAGGCCGTGGTGGCACGGACACCCTACTGTGGTCGTTTCGCCTCTTGCATCCAGCGCGAGAACATCTTCGGCGTGCAGTTTCACCCGGAGAAGAGTCAGCGGCCGGGCCTGACCCTGTTGCGGAACTTTCTGGCGCTCTGACGTGACATCATGCTCAAGGTGCGCATCATACCGACGTTGCTCTTCAAGGATTTCGGGCTGGTCAAAGGTGTGGGCTTCGACAGTTGGCGGCGCGTCGGTAGTGCCATGCAGGCCGTGAAGGTATACAACATGCGCGAAGTGGATGAACTGGTCTTTCTGGATATCACTGCCACCCGTGACGGTCGTCCACCCGACTTCGCCACGGTGGACGAGATCGCCGACGAATGTTTCATGCCTCTGGCCGTGGGCGGCGGCGTCCGCTCGGTGGAAGACGCACGTTCGCTGCTCCAAGTCGGGGCCGACAAGGTTGTGCTCGGAACCGCCGCCGTCGAATCTCCGGACCTCATTCGCGAAGTGGCTGCCCGGTTCGGTTCCCAGTGCGCCGTGATTTCGATTGACTTCCGCCGAATCGGACCGGGAGTTCGGCGAGTTTTCACGCACTGCGGTACGACGGGAACCGATCTGGATCCGGTCGAATTCGCGAAACAGGCCCAGCGGTCCGGTGCGGGCGAAATCCTCCTGCAGTCCATCGAGCGCGACGGCACGATGAGCGGATACGACATCGAAACCATTCGCGCCGTGACGGATGCCGTCTCGATACCCGTGATTGCCTCGGGCGGCGCCGGAAACTATGAACACTTGGCCGAGGCCGTCCTCGACGGCAGGGCCGCGGCCGTGGCGGCCGCGAGCATTTTCCATTTCACCCAGCAGACCCCTCGCGAGGCTAAGGAACACCTGGGCCAACGCGGGATACCCGTGAGACGGTGAGCAATGCCGAATTCCGAATGCCAAATGCCAGACGAAGATCGTAGCGTACGCCGGAAAGGTGGCGGCGCTCCTCTCGCCACTAGCAGCCAGCAGCTAGCCACTGATTATTGGCGCGGCGAATTCGGCCGAGAGTACACGGACCGGAATCCGCAGTCGGTCGAGGCCATGGATGCGCTTTACCTGAATCAGTTTGGGTTGACCCGGACCGATTTGAATCGCGAGTTTCTGGGCGACCTGGACCCGGCATCGCGCATTTTGGAATTGGGAGCCAATGTTGGCGTCCAGTTGCAGGCGCTGCGCACAATGGGATTCGGCTGCGTGTACGGCGTCGAGCTTCAGGACTACGCCATCCGCCGCGCACACGAACAGTTCGGACCGCTCGCGCTCGCGGAAGCCACGGGTTTAGACTTGCCATTTGCGGATGCTGTCTTTGACGTCGTCTTCACCAGTGGGGTCCTGATTCATATCCATCCCGATCGAATCGGCGAGGTTCTCGCGGAAATTCATCGCACCACACGCCGGTACATCTGGGGTTGGGAGTATTACGCCGATAATTACGCACCGGTGTCTTATCGCGGCCGGCGGGATTTATTGTGGAAGGGCAATTTCACGCGCATGTATCTGGAAAGGTTTTCCGACCTCGAATTGGTTAAGCAAAAACGTGTGAAGTATCTTGCCAACGAGAACGTGGACGTCATGTTTCTGTTGGGGAAAAAAGCGTAAGGAAGCGGACCATGTCTCGCGTCGTCGCCATTGTCCAGGCCCGTCTGGGCTCCACGCGGCTGCCCGGAAAGGCCCTGGTGCCCATCCAAGGTAAGCCGATGCTGCAACACGTGCTCGAACGCTTGGCACGCGCCACGCGCATTAATGAAACGGTCGTCGCCACCTCGGACCATCCTCGTGATGCCGCGATTTTGGCCTGCGCCGAACACCTGGGCTTTCGCGGCATCGCCGGCAACGAGGACGACGTGCTCGCGCGTTATATAAAGGCGGCACGCTTTACCGCCGCCGAAGTTGTGGTCCGGATCACGGCGGATTGCCCGCTGATCGATCCCGCGCTCGCCGACGACGTCATCGAAGCGTTTCTCAGGGAAGACGCGGACTACGCGGCCAACGTCATTCAGCGCACGTTTCCCCGAGGCGTCGAGACTGAGGTCTTTTGGCGAACTAAGCTCGAGGAATTGGACGGGATAGTCACGGAACGCTATGAAAGGGAGCACGTGACGCCGTACTTCTACCTGACACACCCGGAAAAACACCGTTTGGTCAGCGTCGAGGCGAAGGGAGAACTCCGCAGACCCGACCTGCGACTCTGCGTGGACACCCCGGAAGACCTTCGGCTCGTCCGTGAAATATTTGCGAGGCTTGCGCCCCAGAACCCCCGCTTCACCACACTGGATGTAATCCGACTTCTCGACGCGGAAGCCGCGCTCAAGGCCCTCAACGCGGGCATCAAACAGAAGGAACTGGAGGAATAGCGCCTGCAAGACCCTTACTGCGCGGTCGCGGCTAGACTGATCATGGTGCCTTCAGTGTCTTTCGTCACGGTCACGTTTAGCGTGCGACTGTCTTTCTTGTATACCAACAACTGCATCGGCTGCTCGCCGGACTGCGTGACGGACGTCTCCTCGATCCAACCGTTGGCCGGCGCCTCCTTCTTATAATGGTCCGCTACCTTCTCCGTGGCATCCCCGGTTTTCGCCTGTACCGTGAACGTTTGATTCTCGGCGGCCGAGCTGACCATGACCAGTGTCTGACCCGGATAGAGCGGAATATCCTTGGGAAAGTCCTCGGGAATCTCGGCCTTCTCGCCGATGGTAACGCTTCCTTCGGTCGTCTGAATGGCCACCGAGTCCCCGCTAATGTCCACCTTGGCCTTTACTCCTTCCTTCGCGGCTCCCGCCTCGATAGCCTTTTCCGCAACCTTCTCACCAACTACTTCGCTGGCCTTCTGTCCACAGCCGAAAATCACCCCCGTCCAAACCGCAGCGACCATCACCGCCGATAAGCTATGCAACATGGTTTTCATCTTCGAGACTCCTCCCCACAATTTCCCACCGCATTCTACCCAATGCCAATTGACTGCAAGAAGAGATAGTATAACACACGGCCAAATTCGACACCGACTCCATTCGATGGATGGACGGGCACCAGACTTGATCCGTGCGAAGCGACCGATTATGGTTCACAGGCGGTGGATGTATGGGGATATCGGGGAGGGAACTTCGTTGAAGCAGTTGAACTCGGTCGAACAATTCGAGGCCGCGCTCGTGGATTCGGACGCGCAGCGCGTGTTCGTCTTTAAGCACAGTACCGCCTGTCCGGTTTCGGCGGTGGCCTATGAGCAAGTCCAGCGATACGAAACGGCGGCCTCGTCCGACAGTCCGCCGGTGTACCTGGTGAAAGTGATCGAGGCGCGGCCGGTATCGAATGAAATCGCCAAGCGGCTGGCAGTCACGCATCAGTCGCCGCAATTGATTCTAGTGAAGGGGCGCAAGGCGGTGTGGTCGGCCACGCACTTCGGCATTCAGCAAAGAGCGATCGAAGAGGCCCTCAATAAATTGTGAAACGCCGACGGCGTAGTAACGTCCGGGGCACTGTGCGGTAAAATAATGTTGGAGCCTTTTCGACACGTCAGACTCTTCAGACGCTTCTGACGGCTCGAACCGATCGGAGGGCGCAGCATGAAAAAGACGAAGGGCATTTCGCGAAAACTGTATATCGAAGAACTCGAGCGGCCGGCGGTCGCGGTCTGTAAGTCGCAACTCGTCACGGAGGCGCTCGGTGAGTTCGGCACCGGCGGGACCGATACTTCGGCTCAGGACGGTTTAGTAACCACACTGGCCATCGGCGAGGAATGCATCAAGAGCAAGTGATAATTCCTCAACCGCACCGCTTGCCGTATCGGGACGGAGTTCACGCTGGTCGGGGATGGGGTCGAAGTTACGGCCGTTCCAGACCGCATTCGCGGAAACGTTCCTCGATGCGTGTCATGTCGTATGGCACGCGGACGAATTCCGCCGTCCACGGTTCCGCTTCCGTGCTGACCGTCGCATATGTGGCAAAAGCGCCTTCGTCCGGAGGAATTCCCAAGCTGCCGGGATTGACGAACAGCGTATCGTCCACCCACCGCCAGTAGGGCCGGTGAGTCTGCCCGCATATAAAGAGGCGCGTATTTGCCGCTTCGCGCTGGCGGCGGAACAAGCCCAGGTCATCTATCTCGCGTAACCCTTCCGACTGGCTGCCGGCGGTTCCATGACAGAGGAAGATGGGTGTGCCGTCAATGGTAACGGTTATGGACTTGGGCAGGGCGCGAAGGAACTCGAGATGGTCGCTGCGGGTTTCCCGGTGGGCCCATTCGAGGGCGGCGAATTCCTGCGGGGTCCATCGTTCCCTTAATCGTTCTGCGCTGCGCAGGAACCGGACCGCGAAGCGGTCCATTTCGCCTTGCACGCTGGGGATGTTGCGGCTCCGCACAAGATCAATGACTTCATTCGGCCAAGGGTATCCCACAATCGCGTCGCCGGTATTCAGAACGGTCTGAATTCCGGCAGCGTCAATGTGGCCGAGGGCCGCTTCGAACGCCGGCAAATTACCGTGAATATCGCCGAAAACCGCGATTAGCATGGGCAGTGATCGCCTGTATTATCCAAGATCTCCCTCGCTTGCGAGTTACGGATTCGCACTATAATGCCCGTCCGTGTCGGCGTCAACCGACGAAGCACGAGTGGACGGTCCTTGCAAGAGACGCCGGCTTCGAGGATGCTGCGCAAAGGCATATTGCGTGCGGAGCAGTTGCGTTTTCCAACTGCGGCGACTAACCTAATGCCATGAAACAGAAGGTATACATCAAGACCAGTGTCGTTAGCTACCTTACGTCACGTCTAAGTCGCGATCTTATCATCGTCGCCCGGCAGGAGCGCACCCGGGAAATTTGGCAAACGCTTCGTTCGGACTTCAGCCCGTACGTATCTGCCCTGGTTGTACAAGAAATAGGCCAAGGCGATCCTGAGTCCGCTTCTGCAAGGAGCAAAGCGCTCGATGGTATCCCCGTGCTCGACATAAGTGATGCTGCCAAATCCCTGGCAAAGAGATTGATTGACGCGCGAGTAATTCCGGATACGCATCTTGAAGACGCGTTGCACGTTGCCGTGGCAGCAATCAAGGGGATGGATTCCCTGTTGACGTGGAATTTCAGCCACATCAACAACGCCTTTACACGGTCGCGAATCCGTGTGGTCGTTGAAAGTGACGGCTACGTATGTCCTGAATTGTGTTCACCGGAAGAACTTATCGGAGAAGAAAAATGAAAGACCCAATTGTTGAAGAAGTGCGAAAGGCGCGCTGGGAACACGCGCGACGTTTTAACTTCGATCTGGATGCCATCTGCGAAGACTTGCGTCGAATTCAGCGGACGTGCGGTCACCAAGTCGTGTCCTTTCCACCGAAGCGATTGGAGTCAATCGCGGCTCGTGGTGAACACGAAGAGCCGCACGGCTAAGCGAGTGTCTACCGCGTGGGCTTTCGTGTGTCGTGATGATAGTTTTAGGTGGGCGGGGTCTGCACGCCTGCCGTTGCTTATTTATTGTGTTGCCTGCTCTATAACGGTTCGAACGTCTGCTGTGGAACCGTTGGCGGCGACGGTTCCCGCATGGGCGCGGACCGGCGAGTTTCGCTATGCGCGGTGGGATGGTGGCGTCATTGAAGCTGTGAAGGGTTACCTATCAGGTTGGCCGGGTTGGCAGGAGCCGGACCAGATTTACGCGGTGACGAACTGGTATAACCCGGCCAACGTCGAGTTGATCGAGCGCGGCGGGATTGACTGGATTTGGGTCACGTTCAGCAACGGGTTTTCTCTGGCCGGCGAGGCCGCGCATCAGGAGCGGCTCAAGACGTTCATCACGGCGTGTCACCGGCGGGGCATCCACGTGACGGCTTACATGTCCATTTCGAATATGTTCCCGCACAGTATGCTGGTAGACGAGTCGGCCTCGAAGGACTGGCGGGCGCAGGCCAAGGACGGTTCCCCGGTGCCATACGGGGCGGCGGATTATTCGGGATTCAAACAGGTGACACGTTGGTTGGCGTGCCTGCTGCATCCGGACTGGCGCGCGTATCAGAAGCGGCGCGTGGAGCGGGCGATCGCGGCCGGGGCCGACGGGATCATGTGGGATAACGCACTGCTGAGCCGGTGCTACTGCGCGCGATGCGAGCAAGACTTTGCGACGTGGCGGCGTGACCATGGCGGTCCGGAGGAAACCCAAGTGTGGTACGGCTATCAGCGCCACGTACTCGGCGAGCTCGTATCGGAACTGCATCAGCACGCGCTCTCGCGCAAACCGGATTTCCTGATGTACGTCAACTGCAATCGAGGCTTGTATGCCCTGGCATGGCGCTGCAACGGCGTCACGACCGAAGACGGCACGGAACCGGGCATTCGTCCGGACGGCACGGTGATCAGCAACATTGGGGCAGTGCGCTACCAGTGGGCGCTCGGCGAGAACTGGCGACCGGTGCGAATCGAATACGGGGGTCGGCTTGAGGGCGAACGTTTCACGCAGGCCATGACGCCGCGTTCCCATCAACTGAGCATCGCCGAGTGCGCGGCCCACCACGTAGGCTTCGAGGTTTTCTCGGAAGGCGTCTTTCAGCGCGAACTGTTCTACCGCGAACCGAAGGCGTTGGCGAACCTGGAGGCCGTGGGCCGCTACAATCGTTTCCTGGCGAAACACAAGGAATTGTACCTGCGCCCGAAGTCGGTGATGAACTGCGCTCTACTCGCGGATGACAACGACGCGCAGGTGCAGGCGTGCAAGGACCTCGCCAATCAGCGTGTATTGTTTGACGTACTGTTCACCGCGCGGTTGTCGAAGGAGCAGTTGAAGCCCTATCGCGTACTGATTGCGCCGTCGGTGCGCTTCGTGAGCGATGCCCAAGCGGAACTCCTGCGCGGCTTCGTCGCGGAGGGCGGTGCGTTAGTGGTCGGCGGGCCATGTGCCGACTGCGATGCGCGATATCGTCCGCGCGAACGTTCCGCTTTGAGTGATCTCGTGCCGCCCGAGCCCGGCGCGAGGGAATCGGGCCAGGGTCGAGTCGTCTTCCTTGGTCCGAAAATCGAATGGAAGTCGCTGGCTGAAGACTTGCCGAACTACGGCCCGCCGCCCCTCGTAACAGTCGAAGCGCCGGAAACGATCCGATTCAATCTGCATGGACAGGATGGACGCCCCGTGCTTTATCTCCACGTGCTGAACTACGCCCCTCAGCCCCAGCGAAACATCCGCGTGTATCTGCCGCGAACGGTAAAAACTGTGAAGCTCCTTTCCCCCGACTCGGTACGTCCACGGGCGGAGGGGTTACAGTCGAGCAAGGGAGAAACGACGTTTACCATTCCGGAAGTTGACATTTACTCCGTGGTATCGCTTAAGGTGGGTCAAAACGAATAAGGATGAGGCCTATTGAGATGCCTTTATACGAACGTGTCGCTTGGGCCCGCGACCTAGACGAACACGGCCTGAAAAAGGGCGATGTGGTCGTTCTGGTTGACAAAGTGCCTCATCCCAGCGGCGGTGACGCCGGCTTCGTTCTCGAAATATTCAATGCGATCGACGAATCCATCAAGGTAATCACCGTTCGGGAATCCGACGTAGAAATATTACGCGCCGACGAGATTCTCTCGGTACGTATCTTGGGCCAAATTTGAACGAATCACCCCGCGCGCGGGGCGGCGCGGCATTTTTCGGCACTAACTGATTCCTAACGCGCCATTGATTACCTTTTGGACGTCCACGGCGTCCACGCTGCCACTATCGTCCACGTCGGCGTTGAAGGCGATGGTGATGCCGAGGGCGGCGTTGATAACGAGTTGCACGTCCACCGCATTGACTTCCGCGTTGCCGTCAATATCGGTCGCGTTGGGCCCCGCCACGGGCGCGAGATTTAACTGCGCCACGTTAATGATGCCGCCGCTGACGTACACCGGCGCCGACCCCGCCACATATCCTTCGGCGGAGCCACTTACCGTCCACGTTCCTTCATCAAGCTGGTCCAGATAGAAGACGCCGCTGACCGGCTCGCGCGCAAGGGGCGACCAGTCCACATTATTAAGCGTGCCCTGCACCACGGGCCCGGCATCCTCCGGGATCAGTTCTAAGGTTCGGCCATTCACTAAGTTCAATGAAAGCGAACCCAGCACCAGCGCCTTGCCCAAGTACGGTTTGAAATCAACTTCGCCCGATACCTTCGCCTGAATTTCCGCGTCCGTGTACAGGCCCCAGTCATTGTATTCCGCCCGCGTCTGAGCCGGATTCGCGTTCTGGACCAGCAGCCCGTTCACGTTGCGGAAGCGATTGAAGCCGGTCTCGGCGGCGTCGGCGGTGCTGCCCAATTGCGGGGTCTCGCCGGACTCGCCCTGCTTGCCTTCCGGGAGTCGCACAAAGACGGCGTCTCCCAGGATGTCTTGAAACAGGTTACGGGCGATCTTGACGCTCGAATCAACGGCGCGGATGCCGTATTCCACCCGCTTGACGGTCGAATCGTGAATTCTCGAAGCAGACGAGTTCGCGCCGGAAATCTGAATGCCGATCGAGAAGGGATTGTCACTGCCGTTGAGTTCGACATTGGCGATTTCTGTCGCCACGTCGTTAACTTCGACCAGCACGGCCACGGCGGGATTCCCAGGAAAACGGATAGTAAGATTCTCGACCCGGGTGCCTTCCGCTGCCATGACGATGACATGCTCCGGATCGGCGGCGTTGAAATGGCTGATGATCGTGGTCGCTTGGTCGTCGCCCACCAGTTGCACGTAAGGAACTAGAATGACTTTCTCGGCATAGGTTCCCGGTCGGATGTGGATGAGGAAAGGATAAGCGCTCGTGCCGCCGTTTCCAGTGTATTCCATCGCGCGGCCAATGGTCTTGAACGGCAGCAGTGCCGTCCCGTTGCCCGTCAGATCATTGCCGAGCACAGCGTCTACGTATATTTCGTGAATCGGGTCGGCGGGATTCGTCGGATCGGTCTGACGCGTGAATTCCTCGAGGTTGGACAAGCCGTCGTTATCGGCATCGCCTTGGCTGTCGGCGACCAGTGGATTGAAACTGAACTGCACCTCCCAGCCGTCGTACATACCGTCGTCGTCGGAATCCGGGTCAGCCGGGTCCGTGCCCAATGTGGCTTCGTCTTCATTGCTCAGGCCATCTTCATCGAAGTCGTTGCCGCCGCCCTCAGCCGACCAGACCTCATTCCGCCAGCCGTCCGCGACCCAAATTTTGGACCCAAGCACGACTGCGGTCGAAGAAGCTCCAAAATACCCAAGCGACATAAGCGTGGCCGGCATGTCCGAATTTTGCCTCCAGTTGTTGCCGTCCGGTGAATTCCAGACCTCACGCGTGAACCCGGCGAGCGAACTCAGACTGGTGGCGCCGCCTAGCAACCAGATTTCGTGCCCATAACTAACCGCCGCAGCGAACACTCGCGGCCCCCAGGGTGCGTTGCCGGTCACTTGTGTCCAGTTAAGACCATCAACGGACGACCAGATGTCCGCGAGTAAACTGTTGGTAGATGACATACCTGCCATGACCCAGAGCTTGCCCTCGTGTACCAAACAGGCGTAGCCGATACGGGAACCCCAGGGCGCATTGGGCTGAACCCGGGTCCACACGGACCCGTCCGGTGAGGACCAGACATCGCTTAGTGGGGCATTGCTCAGGTCCACGCCGCCAATCACCCACAGTTTTCCGTCGTGCACCAGCGAATAGTGAAAGCCCCGGGCTAACCAGGGCGTGGCCACGGAGATGGGAGACCACGCGACGCCGTCCGACGAAAACCAAATATCATCCAATACCGTCGTGCCACCCCCCGACGCGGGTGCGCCTCCGAGAATCCAGAGTTTGCCGTCAAATGCCGCGCTGCTGTGGAAGTAACGCGCCGTCCAAGGCGCTGCCGCGGTATCCTGCTGCCAATTCCCGCCATCCGACGATGACCAAACGTCCGCCGGCGCCTGGCCGCCACCGTCGAAATCGCCACCAATACCCCCGAGCACCCACAGCCGGTTATTGTGAGCGGACGTCGAATGCCCTAAGCGCGGTCCCCAGGGTGGAGTGGCCACCGTCTGGGTCCAGTTCGTTCCATCCGGCGATGACCATGCATCATTGAATGCCAGTATTCCGCCGCCACCGCCGATGACCCAAAGTTTGCTGTCGAATATCGCTCCGGTATGCCAAGCGCGCGGTGCCCACGGGGCCCGTATCAGTACCTGCGTCCAGTTTAGGCCATCGGGCGAAGACCAAATCTCGCTCGACATCTGCATACTGTCGCCACCGATAAATCCACCCATCAGCCAGAGTTGGCCGTTCAGCGACAGGCTCGTGTGACTGTATCGTCCGGTCCATGGGACCGCGTCAGTCACCTGGGTCCAGTTCGCACCGTCCGGGGATGACCAGACGTCCGTCAGGCTCTGTCCGTTGCTATCCCCGCCGATGATCCACAGTTTGTTGTCATGCACCACGGCCGCGTGGCCGCGGCGAGCTGACCACGGGGCGGCGGTGGTATCCTGCGTCCAATTCGATCCGTCCGCAGATGACCAGATATCGTTGAGGTTGCCACCGAGGTCGGAGTTGCCTCCGAGAATCCATATCTTTCCCGCGAACACCGCCGCCGCACGACTATCGCGGGCTGCCCACGGAGCGGACGCCGTAACTTGCGTCCAATTGATTCCGTCCGCCGAGGACCACACATCGTTGTATCCAATCTTCTCGCCCGTGTAACTGTTGCTGCCCCCGAATAGATATATCTTTCCACCAAATGCAACGGCCGCGTGGCTGCTACGCGCCGTCCAAGGCGCGCTTGCGGTGACTTGCGTCCAGTTCGCTCCATCCGCGGAAGACCACACGTCATTGGTGGGGCCGAGAAAGCTGCTTCCGCCGAGTATCCACAGTTTGCCATCGTGCACGACGCTGGCATGATTGGCTCGGCCCTCAAATTGTCCCAAGACTTTGGTCCAGGTCAGGTCGCCAACGGACCAGGCATTCAGAGATAGCAGATAGGAAAGGGCCAGAACGCACAGCCCCCACTTCCGTTCGTCAGCCCGCACTCCTCGGCGGCACAATACACCCGTGACTACGATCCATGATTGCGACATGTCCTCACCACCTCCCCATACCCTGCTACCGCCTTCCCGTTAATGAAATGAATCGTCGCTTGATCCCATCATGGTTTAGACCACGGGGATCACGCCCTACACCCAAAGTCAAGAAGCTATAGGAAATTCTCCCGCAATGCAAGTCCGTCGGTTGTTCCACAATCCGCACGTAAGGAAGTCTGCCCAACTTGCGAGTTCCGCGTTTGCGGAGTTCGTAGACGCGACGTCCTCGTCGCGTTCCTCACTTACGAACTCTGTGTGGTAGCAGCCAGTTTGACTTCGGGGCGGTGACTCTGATAAAAGAACAGCGCGTTTGTTGATGATAAGCACTGGTCAGAGACAGCCGGTGGCCGCAAGGCCTTAATGATTGCCTGCCGAGACCGGGAAGAAAGCACGCGAATTCTGTCCCGCACTGTCTTGGTGACCGTGCGGGATTTTTTGTTTTGGGAAGGAGGTGAACCCCATTGGCGACCACGGAAAAAACGGCCGAGATTGCGGAGTTGAAAGAACGCATCGAGGGCAGCTCAGTGGTCATCCTGACGAAATACGTCGGGACCAACTCGGAGCAGGTGACCGACTTGCGCAAACGTCTGCGCGATCAAGCGGTCCGGCTTAAGGTGTACAAGAACACGTTGGCCCAACTCGCCTTGAATGAATTGAACTTGGGCGACGCGGGAAAATTCATCGAAGGGCCCACCGCGTGGGCCTTTTCGAAGGACCCGGTATCGGCGGCGAAGATTCTCAAGGATTACGCCAAGGACGTGCCCCAGGTGGAAATGCGGGGCGGCATCCTGGAAGGCCGGGTGGTGACCAAACAGCAACTGGAAGCCCTGGCTGGATTGCCGGCGCGCGAAGTGCTTATCGCGCAGGTGGTGGGCACCATGGCCGCGCCGCTGCGAAACTTCGTCGGAGTGTTGGCCGCAGTCCCGCGGAACTTAGTCAACGTTTTGGAGCAGATTCGAAAACAAAAAGAAAGCGCAGCCGCAGCCTGAACACGGCTGCCTGCAACTAAGGAAGAGGAGACAGATACATGTCGGAGACAGCGACGAAATTGAATGAGATAATTGAACAGGTGTCGAGCCTGAGCGTGCTCGAATTAAGCGACTTGGTGAAGAAACTCGAAGAGAAGTTCGGTGTCACCGCTGCGGCGCCCATGATGATGGGCGGGATGATGCCCGCGGCCGCGGGCGGTGGTGAAGCCGCCGCCGAAGAAGGCCCGACTTCGTTCGACGTTATCCTCAAGGAGGTAGGCGCGCAGAAGATTCAGGTCATCAAGGAAGTGCGCGCAGTCACCAGCCTGGGCTTGAAGGAAGCCAAGGACCTCGTGGATGGCGCCCCGAAACCGGTGAAAGAAGGCGTCGCGGAAGATGAAGGCAAACAGATCAAAGAAAAGCTGGAAGCGGTTGGCGCGACGGTCGAATTGAAAGGCCGAGCATAAATCGGTATCCGGTTTCCAGTTTCCGGTTATCTGAGTGTGTTGTGGCGGCAGGGCGAGATGTCCTGTCGCCTTGTTGTTTCTGGCAAGATTCGCTGGTCATATTCTGCTCGAATTTGATACAATGAATCAGGTCACAGATCGGACTGTTTCGATGCGAAACAAAGAAACTAACGCCCAGTCCAGGGTGCTCGTCGCAAGTCCGGATATTGCTTACGCCAGCCTTTTGGCACGGCAAATCACCATTGACGGCCACATTGTCGAGCGGTGTCATGATGCCAAGGGGGTCTTGCGTATCGGTACCCGGAGGAAGCTCGATGTGCTGCTGCTCGACCTCGATTTGGCCGACGAGGCGGACGTGGACCTCGTATCCTTCATACACCGACAGAATCCGGATACACAACTCGTTCTACTCTTTGATGTTACGAAGATAGAACGGGCCATTGAAGGCATCCGGAAGGGGGCATTCTTTTACCTGCCGAAATCGAGCCAACCGGCGGATGTGGCCTACGTGGTTTCAAAAGCTATAAGAAGCTTAACCACCCACGCGGCAGTTCAAGGCTTCGAACAGACCCAGTTCGAGGAATTGCTCGGCGCGACCCCCGCCATGCGGCGGGTGATCGAATTGACCCGCAAGGTCGCCCCCACCGACAGCACCGTGCTTCTGCTCGGCGAAAGTGGAACCGGCAAGGAACTGCTTGCGCACACCGTCCATCGCCTGAGCACCCGGCGCGAGATGCCGTTCATCGCGATCAACTGCGCCGCCTTGCCGGAGACGTTGCTCGAGAGCGAGATGTTCGGACACGTCAAAGGCGCGTTCACGGGTGCCGAGTCGGACAAGCGCGGCCTCTTCGAAGAAGCCGACGGCGGCACTATTTTTCTGGATGAGATTGGGGACATGGCCCTGCTGACGCAGGCCAAACTGCTACGCGTTCTGCAAGACGGGGAAATCCGCCCGGTCGGCGCATCCACCTCGCGGCGGGTGGATGTGCGCGTCATCGCGGCTACTAATCGCGACCTGACCGAAGCCGTGGCGGTGAAGAGCTTTCGCGAGGACTTGTACTTCCGCCTGAACGTCATCCAGATTCGGATTCCGCCGCTGCGCGAGCGCATGGAGGCGCTCCCGCACCTGGTCAACTATTTCTTGGCGCGATTCAGCGCCAAGTACGGCAAGCCCGCGCGCGAGTTGGCCGCCGAATGCCAGGCCGTCCTCAGAAATTACGAGTATCCCGGCAACGTGCGTGAACTCGAAAGTATCATCGCGCACGCGGTGATCTTATCCGACGACGAAGTCATTCGGGCGCACGATCTGCCTGACTACGTCCACGCCCAGCGGAGACCGTTATTGGCGCTTCCCTACCACGGTGCAGACGATCTGCCGAACCTCGAGGAAATGGAGAAGCGACTGATCCGAACGGCGCTCGACAAGCTCCGCGGAAATCAATCCGAAGCCGCCAAACAACTCGGCATCTCCCGCTCCACCCTCTGGCGAAAAATAAAACAATACGGGTTGACGACGTAACTGGCCCCGGGCGGCCCGCACCGTGCCCAGTTTGAGATCGCGTGGTCCCCAATCCGGAATCACCGTGCCCCGACTCGCGATAGTTCATCGCGCCGGTACCAAGCACTCAAACCAAATGGAATCCTGATCGGATTCCTGCAGGAGATTCCCCGGCAATGGTTTACCGAGATCCTCGTACATTTCGAGTGTCGCGCTGACCGCGTCCTGGACGTGGTCGAGAATCTCATCGAGCGTGTCTCCTTCAGTGACCAATTCCGGCAGCACCGGGCTAGTCACCGTGTAGCCACCTTCCGGCTGGGGTGTCAATACCAATGGAACCTTGAGCAGCTTGTCCATAATGTTTGCCTTTCATCAGGGGGCGATTTCTCTCTCAGATTATATACCTTCGGTTTCGCTTAGCTCATCACCCAGGGCGTCGCTTTGCTTTGCCCTGCGCCGACGTGTCGGGCTTCTCCGGAGCTATTTGTAAAAGCTCTGAGATGTCAACCATAGTTTCCTCACGACGACGAGTCCATTGCTACGACCATCAACAACCCATGTCAGAACTTGTACGTGTAGCCGACCGTGAACGAATCCGCTTCGATGCTGATTTTGGTGCCTTGACCGACGATCGAGAAGAGGTCGCCGCGGCCGTTGTCGGTCATTTCGCGTTCGAAGGCGTGGAGGAAACTGAAGTGGAGGTCGTGACGTTTGTTGATTCTATAGGTCGCGCCGAACGCGCCGTGGTAGCGAGTCGTGGCGGGGAAGAGCGCGTTGGCGAAGACCACGTCATTGTCCAGCGGCGATTCGCCGTAGGAGAAGCCGGCGCGGAGTGTCCAACGGCCGCCGGCTTTCCAGTTCGCGCCGAACTTGACGACGTGTTGGTCGTCCCAGCCGAGTCCGCCGGTGATCGGCAATTTGCCCAATTGCGGAATGCCGTCGTAATCCACGAACTTATAGTCAAGAAGGAATTCGAGCCGCGGCGTAGCTTCATACGCGAGACCCGCCACGAACATCCGCGGCAGATCGAGGTTGTAGCGCAGCGCGTCGGCGTACTGATTGAAATCAAACATCCACTGCCGCGTTGAATAGGCGGCCCCGAATCCCCATTTCTCCCAGCGTTTGTATACGCCCAGTTGCAGCCCGATGCCCAGGGCGTCGTCCCAGTCGTTGTCCGCCTCGGCGGGCGTAAATCGTAGCGTGAGGGAGTCGGTGCGAAGGCGGGTCCAGTTGCCGTGCAGCGCGACGCCGACGGCCCAGCCGTTGTCAAACTCGTGAGCATACGCTACAGGGATTTTCGCGATGTAATAGGCCGCGCGGCGGTCGCCGTGGTCCAGCAACGCCCCAAGGGTCGTCCGCGAGTTCTCGTAATCAATGCCGGTGCCGCTCATGCCGAAAAGCCCAAAACCGAAGGTACCGTTTTTGCCGGGCGCGATCACGCCGATTTGCGGAATGAATACGGGCGTGTCATCCCGCATCGTGCCCGCGAATTTGTTCGCGAACGGTATCCCGATGGGACCCCAGGGCCGCAGTGTCCGGCGAGCGAGCAACGTCTCATAGCTAACGTCGAAGCGCCGCTCGAGGTCCACGATGCCGGCCGGGTTCAAGGTAATCCAGGTGGCGTCCTGAGGCGAAGCCGCGCCCGCGCCGGCCTGACCCTGCTGAACCGGTCCCATGCCCAAGAGTTCATAGCCCTCGTTAGCCTCACAATGGAACGCAGAGAAGAGTGCGAACATGGCCGCGACACTTGCGAAGCGCGGTCTGCGTAGTGGAGTGGAGAAAATCGAGAAAGTGGTCATTGAGCACACTATCCTCAAACCAACTGCAAGGATCAAACACTTCGAATGGGCGTACGCAACTGACGTCGCCGTCCAGGGTTACCTTAACGCCAAGAACACCACGGCATACGGTGCGCTATTCACGTGTTATTCAAACAGGCCCAGCCAGAGCGGTCGGCGCGAACAGAAGCGCCGGCCGACACCGCAGAGGGCGGGGGCTTCTAACGGTACTGGGTAGCGTCCGTGGGAAATCGGTAGCTCTTCCCGCAGAACGCGCAGAGCATAAAATGCAACAGTTGACATAACCAACAATTCTGAGTAAACTAAGGCGCTGTAGGAAGGAAGACCCGATGTCCAACTCTGAATGGGGGAGATGGACGAGAGACGGGCTATTGCAGACGCAAAAACAGAAGGAGAGCTGAAGATGGAAAAAGGGTTTGATTTTGGCGATTTCTTGGATCCGGGCAACATCCTGTTCTACATCTTCTTGCCCATCACGCTGCCAATCTACCTGATAATGTTGCTGATCGACTTGTTCTAAGTCGCGGCAGGCAACCATAGGTAAAGGCGAGGCTGAACGGTCTCGCCTTTTGTTTTTCCGGTTTGTACGAGACGGCGAGCGGCGTGCCGTCATTCGCAGCAAGAGTACATGATATAATTCGATTGCTGCGGAGATACTACCATCGTGTCGGAGGTGTCGCAGGACCGTGAGTCGAGAAGCGCTCCGCGGCGCGAGCGGCGGGGATCGCGCCGGCAGGAAATGGCCTGTCCAGTGCTCATGGCGCCGCTCCGAGGACCAGGATGGCCGGTAGTTGGGACGGTGCGGGACATCAGTTGTAGCGGCGCACGCATTCGCGCGACCCAGCCCGTAATCCCTGGCACTGAATTGGACCTCGAGTTCCAGTTTTCCAAAGAGCCGGCGCAACAAGACGCATCGGTAATTCGAGGTCGCGCCGTCCGATTCGCCCGTGTGGGGGACCACGAGCACGAAATAAGCGTGGAATTCAAGGAAGGGCAGCGAACGAAACAGCGCATTATCCTTGATGCGATGAATTCGAGGCCAGACAACCAAACCGACGAACGCTGGGTGGGAAGTCCCATACCGCAGCCTCAGCGGGCGATTTCATCGGCAACGAGTGCGGTGCAGCCGACTGTTGGGATTGGCGCGAGTCCACAGCGTTCGCGAAAACGCCAACTTGCTTGGGTCGGATTGCTCTGCGTCTTGCTGCTGATCCTCTCAATGCTGGCCGGGCCCCGTGTGGAAGACGCCGCTGGCCC
>JACQVH010000245.1 GCA_016209895.1 Candidatus Hydrogenedentota bacterium
CGAGGCCGAGCCCCTGATGCGCCGCGCCTTGACGATTGACCAGGCGGCCTACGGGCCGGAACATCCCCACGTGGCGATACGACTCAACAACCTGGCTGCGTTGCTCCAGGCCACGAACCGGCGCGCCGAGGCCGAGCCCCTGATGCGCCGCGCCTGGACGATTGACCAGGCGGCCTACGGGCCGGAACATCCCAGGGTCGCGATACGACTCAACAACCTGGCTCTGTTGCTAAAGGACACGAACCGGCTCGCCGAGGCCGAGCCCCTGATGCGCCGCGCCTTCACGATTGACCAGGCGGCCTACGGGCCGGACCATCCCGAGGTGGCGACAGACCTCAACAACCTGGCTCAGTTGCTACAGGACACGAACCGGCTCGCCGAGGCCGAGCCCCTGATGCGCCGCGCCTTCACGATTGACGAGGCGGCTTACGGGCCGGACCATCCCAGAGTGGCGACAGACCTCAACAACCTAGCTTCGTTGCTCAAGGCCACGAACCGGCTCGCCGAGGCCGAGCCCCTGATGCGCCGCGCCTGGACGATTGACCAGGCGGCCTACGGACCGGACCATCCTGACGTGGCGAGAGACCTCAACAACCTGGCTCAGCTGCTGCAGGCCACGAACCGGCTCCCCGAGGCCGAGCCCCTGATGCGCCGCGCGCTCGCCATTGCGGAAAAAGCCTTGGGCGCCGACCATCCGAACACGCAGGCGTACCAACTCAATTACGCACTACTCAAGGCCGCATCGGCCACTCAAGACGCTGAATAAAACAACCCCAGGCCTTCATTCCGCACTCCGCATTTTTTTGCTGCCCCCGCTGTCCCTGCTTTCCTTGTTGTCCTTGCCGTCCTTGTTGTCCTTGTTGTCCTTGCCGTCCTCGGCATCCCCAGGCCTTCATCCCGCACTTGTCCGCCCTTTGAGCGCCTCTCGAGCTCAGGCGGATTCCACAATTCCCATTTTTCAATTCTTACATACGTCGAGTGCAACGCCCGGGGCTATATATATAGAGGGATATTTGCAGCGCGGACAATTACCCCTTGGAAGGAACACCAACATGGAAACGATCGCCGCCGTCGGTAGGTTCAACGCGAGGCCCAACTTGACCCTGACCTATGATACCCCCTGTGGTTCCGGTCGCCATCCCGTATTCCCTGGGCGGCATCCTTGGTGCCCGTCCATCTCGTCCATTTTGTCCATCCTGTCCACCAAGTCCACCGGGTCATTCACACCATCCAGGGACAAAGCCCCTTCCGTCGCAACCCGATGTTCCATTCCGCGCCTTGGCCTCCGAAGCCTTGGCGAAGGAGGGTCCCCAATCCGGTCAATTCCTACAAAAATGTATCCCGTTTTTGTACCGATTTGGTCCGCTTTTTTACCAATTCTTACCAATTTTTGCCAAAAATGTCCCGTTTTTCACCGATTTTGTCCGCTTTTTTACCCGAATTCACCCGATTCCGCCCCGTCACATCCTTGCCCACCAATGACTTACAGCGTAGCACGGCTCCGTCCCATAGGTTGGACCCATGGATATCTCTTGACGCTGAAACCGCAGTATTACCGCGGAGTCCCCGATCCCGCGGTTCCCGCTGCCGCTTTTACTCGAATAATCTACGGTATCGGTCGCTACTCGCCGGCCGCGCTCTGCGCGACTGCGCCGGCGTTTTCCAGCATGAGCGCGCCGAGACCGTCCCCGTAAAAGGACGCCGTCACTTCGTAGCCGCTCTCGGCGTACTCCTCCTTGGTGAGGATGTAGCCGATGCTGTCGTTGGTGAGCGCCGCGACGCAGGGGTACTTGATACCGGCCTCGCGCATTTGCCGTTTGAGCGTCAGGCCGAACTGGCAGATCGGTTCGCCGGGAAACGTGACCATTTGAAAGTCGTTCACGCGCAGGGCCATGACCTGGGCGCGGTCCGGGAACAATGCCGGCAGCAACTGGTCCAGTTGCTCCTGGGTCACGTGGTACTCATCCCCGGCGATCTTCACGAAGTCGGGCGCGCCTTTCTTCGGAGGCAGGTCCACCCACCGGCACTGGAACGCGAAGGTCTGCGCGGGCCGCGTCTGCAACGCGCCCGCCAGTCGCGCCGCCGCGATGCCGACGCGCCGCCCGTAGTCCTCAAATCTTTCCCACGCACTCGCGCCGCGAGCGCCCGCCGGCGACATGTCGCCTTCCGCGCCGTTCGTATAGAAGCACGTGACGCCCTCGCCGAGCAGCGCCTCGACCGTCCGCTGCATACTGCCCGCCCATTCGGCCGAGGCCAACATCTCCCGTTCCGAGACGATCGTGCCGTGCGCGGTGAAATTCACCAAAATCGCGTAGGGACGCCCGCCGGCGGCATCGAGACGCAACAGCGTCAGGTCTTCGTCAATGAAGGTGTCCTTGCGACGGTTGCGGTTCATGCCCGGCAGCGCGACCACGCCGGCGGCGGCGGTCACCGGTTGCAACGCCACGTTAGCCTCACCCAGGACCTGCGCGACACGGTCGGTAACAAAGTTCAGCAGCGGCTCGGAGAAGATGCCGATGTGCGGGTTGTCGGCGACGTTGCGCCGGTCCAGCGCCATGCCTTCGAGACCGGTGTGCGAATGGCTCGCGACCATCATCACGGTGTCGGCGGTCAGACCCTCCAGTTTCGCCTTGGCCAGCGATTCCTCGACGACGCAATGCGGCAGGCTGCACACGTCCAGGGCAACCAACGCCGATTTCTTGCCGTCCTGGTCGAACACCAGGGCTTTCGCATAAAGCGTATCGTGCACGCCCTCGGCCAGTTTGCCGTCGCGCGCGCCGTAGCCGCCCAGCGGGATCGGCAAATTCGCTTCCGACGGCGTAATGCTCACGCGCGCCGCGCCGGCGCGCAGTTCCGCGTCGGCGGAGATCGTGGCGGCCGCAACCAACACACAGATCACATACTTCATCGGTCTCTCCTTCCATCTTCTCAAAAGCCCGTCTTCGGCGTTCGCGCCCGCCTACGACGCGGCCACCGTGAATTCCGACGTGCCGGAAATGCGCGATTTCGCCGTTTGTACCGTCTGGACCAAGGAGTACTGCCCGGGTTCCAGATTCTGCGGCACCTTGAATTGCTGCGAGCTCACCCACGTGCCATCGGTTCGCGTGAACTGTTTCGACGACATTTCGGACAGCACGGAGTTGCCGCGTTTCAGCACGCGCGTCTCGGTTACCGTGGCTCCGCCCTGTGCGGTCCCTAACAGCGCATATTGAATCGAGCCTTCCACCATATTGCCCTGTTTGACCGTGTTAGGCATCGCCGACGCTTCCTCGAACGTAAGCATCTCGCCCTGCGAAGGCTGGTAGTTGTATTGCGCGGCGGTGGCCTCGCGTTCGCGCGCCTTGCGCGCCTTGACGTCATGCACCACCAGACCCGTCAAGCCGCCGAGCGCCGCGCCGATGAGCGCACCTTCGCCCGCATGGCCCGACTGGTGGCCGATGATCGCTCCGGCGCCCGCGCCCAACGCCGCGCCCAGTCCCGCCGACCCACCGGCAGTCTGACAGCCCGAAATGACTAGTCCCGCCGCAGTGAGTAACACTGTCCCGATCCGGAGAAAGTTTCTTTTGCTCATGACTTTACCTCTCATTGTCTCGGTCCGTAAGCTGCTTCGTTCGTTTGACACTCTCTACACTATGATAACTTAAGAAACCCCATCGTGAACAGTAAAAACACCAAGGGTGGCCCGGTCAAGCTGTGCTTGACTGTGCCGCGAGGACTTCGATCGCGCGCTCGAGTTCTTCGTGCGTGTTGTAAAAATGTGGGGAGAACCGGAGGAACTCCTGACCCGCCCGATTGCGGCGCAAAGATATGACGACGTTCGCGGCGCGGAGGTTGCGCGCCAGCGTCCGGATATTCCGGTCGGGATGTGTCAGGCTGACAATCCCCGAATGCGCGGCTGAAGCCTGATCGTCCGGTTCGCCGTAGGCGTGATATCCCCAAGGACGTACACGGTCCAAGAGAAACCGACGCAACTCCAAAATGCGCTCCCCGATAACCTCCATTCCGATAGACCCGAGTAGTTCCATCGAGGCTCCCATCCCCACGATCCCCGGCAAGTTGAGCGATCCCGGCTCATACTTTCGGGCGCCGTCATGAAACCGGATTTCGTTCTGCGCCACGTAATGCGGCGCCACGACGTTCCATGCCCCGAGCATTGCAGGTGCAAGCAATTCATGCCGGGATTTCTTCACGTAGAAAACCCCCGCGCCCACCGGTCCCAGCAGCCACTTATGTGAATCGGCGCTCAGGAAATCCACATACTTGACCGAGAGCGGAAATGCGCCGAGGGTTTGGATGCCGTCCACACAGAAAAGGATGCCCCGTTCCTGCAGGCCCTTGCCGATCTCATCCACGTCAATCCGGTAGCCGCTCAAGAAACTGCACGAGGCGAGCGCCACGAGCTTTGTCCGCGCGCTCAACGCCGAGGCCACCAGTTCCCAGGTTATCTTCCCGGGCCGTTCCGGTTCCAAGGAGACCGCCTGTACGCCCCGCGTTGAGAGCGCGGTCCAAGGATAGACATTGGCGGGGTAATCGTCTCGGTAGTAGACAACCTCGTCGCCGTCTTGCCACGGCAAGCCATGCGCGACAAGGTTCAGACCGAGTGACGTCGGACCGAGCAGCGCAATCTCGGTCGCTTCACCGCCCAGCAGGCCGGCCACCGCTTCTCGCGCCGCCCGCACCTTGGTCCAGACCCACTCGTTTTCTTGCGAGTCTTGCGACCCGCGCTCGAGAAACTCTTGCATGGCCTGCACGGCCACCCGCGGCAGGGGCGCAACGGCGGCGTGCGCGAAGAAAACCTGACTGGCCGCCACCGGGAATTCCCGGCACCGCACTTCTTCATTTTCGATTAGAGAAGATAGCGCGCTCACGAGGTCCCAATCCTTATGAACAAATGAGTTGACGCGTCTTTAGAAACTCTGTCGCAAAGACTTATACTGCTTGCCGCACGACTCACACAAGGGGATCGTTCGTGTCAGACAGAACCGACGATGAAAGTCATTTGCGGCTGCTGGCGATCTTTTATTGGGTGCTAGGCGGACTCAAGGCAATCTTCGCGTGTCTACCGTTGGTGTGGATCGCTTTCGGCATGTTCATGTTCCTTGGTAGTAACACCTTCACGCCCAGCGGACCCAACGCGCCGCCCCCCGAGCTAATTACGTTGTTCGGCGTAATCGTGCTGACGATTGGCGTATTTTCATTTCTATTCAGCCTGTCGTTGGCGCTCGCCATGCTGTACGCCGCGCGCTGTCTGTACTACCACCGCAAGTGGACGTATTGCCTTGTCGTGGCGGCCATCGGTTGCATTTCCATCCCCTTCGGTACCGTCCTGGGAGTCTTCACCATTATCGTGCTCAACCGACCTTCCGTAAAGGAACTCTTCGCACTCGAGTTGCCACCGGGGCCGTAGTGAAACGTTCCCGGCTTACGGATAGCGCGTGAAAACATCCTCGTATCTCCGCTTCGAATGAGGACTGGCGCGAAAGGCCAGGGGAGGCCACTCTTGGATGACGGCGGGATGTTTCTTAATGGTCCATTCGGTATAATGCGGCCATCCCTTGGGAACCTTGTAAGCTTCTGGATCAAGAACGCGGATGGCCGTGATAGCGGCGCGGCTGGGGATAATTCATTGAACAAGCAGGAGGATTTATGTTTCGCATGCTCCTACCCAAAGAAGTGTGCTTCTTTGACTATTTTGAACGACTGGCCGTGATGATTAAGGAGGCGTGCGACGGGTTTCTCCGCCTGGCGGAAGGAAAGACCGACAATGTCACGCAAGCCTCGGCGATCAAGGAGATTGAACATCAGGCCGACGACGTGACTCATGCGTGTATTGAGGAACTGAACAAGACGTTTATCACGCCGATTGACCGCATGGATATCCACGCGCTGATTAAGCGGCTCGACGACGTGGTGGATTCGGTGGACGCCTCGATGTCCCGGATTTCTCTCTACGAATTGACGGAAATTCGGACCGAAGCGAAACAGCTTGCCGAGGTCTTGATGAAGGCAGCCCTCGAGATCGAGATTGCGCTCAAGGGCTTGCGCCGCATGAGCAATATCGAGCACTTGAAAAAGCACATGATCGCGATCCACGCGCTGGAGAACGAAGGCGATATGATTTTGAAATCGGCGCTGGTCCGGCTATTCAATGAGGAACAACAGAATCCGGTGCTGATCATCAAATGGAAGGAGATTTTCGAACGGCTCGAACGAGCGACCGACCGTTGCGAGGACGTGGCGAACATCATCGAGAAGATCGTCCTCGAGGCAAGCTGACCGTATGGACCCTTTGGCCATTGTCGTCATCACGGTGGGGGTTGCGCTGCTTTTCGACGTAATCAACGGGTTCCATGACGCCGCGAATTCCATCGCCACCATCGTCTCGACGCGCGTGCTCAGCCCGCGGTACGCGGTGCTCTGGGCGGCCTTTTTCAATTTCGTGGCGATGTTCATATTCGCGCCCAAAGTCGCGGACACCATTGCCAAGACGGTGGTCATTGATGCCGCCGACCCCGCGTATGTATACGTGGTAATGACGGGACTCCTCGGCGCCATCCTCTGGGACTTGCTCACGTGGTGGTGGGGCTTGCCGACCAGTTCCTCGCACGCGCTCATCGGCGGCTTTGTGGGCGCGGGTATGGCGCACGGCGCCGTCGTACGGTGGAACAAGGTGATGACTACGGTGGGGTATATTCCGCTGGCCCCGCTGATGGGTCTGGTGCTGGGCTTTTTCTTTATGGTGGCCCTGTACTGGATTTTCCGGCGGCGGCGTCCGGCCTCCGTGGATTATCTATTTCGGCGCGGCCAGTTCCTTTCCGCCGCCATGTACTCGCTGGGCCACGGCGGCAACGACGCGCAAAAGACCATGGGGATGATCGTGGCACTACTCGTGGCCGGGGGATACTTCCAATCCGACGTCAAACTCTCGCTCCTGGAATGGAAAACGCTGTGGATTATCCTGTCGTGTCATGCGGCCATGGCCCTCGGAACCGCCCTGGGGGGATGGCGGATCGTGAAGACCATGGGCATGAAAATTACGAAGCTGAAACCCGTGGGCGGCTTCTGCGCCGAAACGGCGGGCGCCACCACGCTGTTCCTAGCCACCAACCTGGGCATACCCGTTTCCACCACGCATACCATTACGGGGGCCATTATCGGCGTCGGCTCGACCACCAAATTCTCGACGATTAAGTGGGGCATCGCGCGCAACATCGTCTGGGCGTGGATAATGACCATCCCACTGTCGGCGGTGGTCTCGGCGGTCTGTTTTTACGTGATTAAGGCCGTGCACCCGGCGTTCTAAAGAGCCCTTTACTGAATCCCGCGCAGTTTGAGGACTTCTTGAACAATTCGGGCGCGGTAATCCATCAGTACTTGGTAGTCGAGTTCGCAGTGGCGCGTCATGCGCGTGATTTCATCAATGGAGCCGATTTGCCAGCCGACAACTTTCGCCACGGCCTCATCCAGCAGCGCCTGCGCGCGGTCCGCATCGGCGGCACGGCCGGCCGCGCGCGCCTTGCCGATTTCCTCACGCAGTGCGTACATTAACCGGTAGTCCTCAACGCCGTCGCGCGAGGCCTCCCAGCGCCGCGAGGGAATCACTTCGTCGCCGGCGGGATAGACTGCGCCGTAGTCCGTGGCATTACGTTTCCACCAGAGGTCATTGTCGCGGTAGCACCAGTACCCCGCGCCTTCGCAACCGAAATTCCAGGCCAGCCAAGCAAACGCGCGGTAATGGCCCAGCGGCAACAAGTCTTTGGCGGGACCGGGCGCCTCGTACGCCCAGAACACCTTGGCATTCTCCCGGAACCATTTCACGAGCGCCGGGTCGCGTTTTAGCAGGTTCATCTCCGGCTGCCACACGTCAATGAGGTCTTTGAACTCGGTAATCTTCTCGACGCGGACGTGCCCCGCCGGGTCGGCATAATTGCGGGCTTTCGGGTCAGCTTCCTTGACGAGCTTGCAGAACCGGCGCAGGTGCGGGATGAGTGTCTCGCCCGTGTTCCACGGTTCGTCTACGGGATAAAAGGCCCACCGTTCGTAACCCCAGCCGATCGCATTCATGTGTTCGGCAAGCACGCGCACGGCGGTTTTGAACCCCGCTTGGTAGAGGGCGTCCCATTCCTTTACCTGGATACCGTCCGGCCACTTCTGTCCGGGGGGACCCGAAAAGAGGACGCGGCAATAGTCGGGTACACGCGCCAGCGCGGCATCGAAGGCGGACCAGTCCACGGTTCCAGCCGGATTGCCGGCGGCATCGAGCGGCACGGTGGTGTGGGGACCGTAAAACACGGTTACACCGTGATCGAGCAGGTCGCGCAGCACTTGGTCGGGCGTTTGCTTCGGGTCGAGACCGCCACTCCAGTTGATCTGCTGATACACGCCCGTCGGCAATTTCACGGGAAGCACTTCGATCTCGAGCGGGACCTCGCGAAACGTTGGATTATCTCGGAGCGTGCCCAGGTAAAGTGTCAGGTTATGCACGCCGGGGGCCAGTCCGTAGGTGCTGACCGATAGCCAAAGCGGTCGCGCCTCACCGGGCGGCAGCACAATCACACCGGAGCCGTCGAGCAGCGGCAACGCGTCCAACTCCGGACCGCGATCGCGCGTGGAAATCCGGAGACCGCGGCGCAGAGTGACGTGTCGGGCCAGTTCCGGAACCGCCGCGGTGCGCACGTCGGTGAAGGTCGGTTCAGCAAAGGTGCAGCGGACATCTATCGGTTCACCGGTAACGTTAAGCAAATTCAGCGCTACGTCCTCGAGTTCGTCACCGCAGGCCGTAATGCGAACCGGGCGATTCATCTCGAACGAGGCGGGGACGTCGTTGGGTTCAAACGTGTCCCACGGATTCGCGTCTTGCCAGAAGATAAAGCTACCGGTCCCGTTGGCCAACCAGAATCGCGCTACGGTTTCGGCAAAAGCACGCAGTGCTGCGGCCCGGTTCCGTAACGCCGTCGCCTTTCCCGGCACCGCCTCCAGGTGTTCCGTAGCGTTCAGCCGGGCCACGCCGTCGCGTTCCGCTTCCAGCGCCAATAGACGAATTCGCACGCCGGACGTGTCCGCGCCTGCGGCATCGCCCGCCGCGACGGCACTCTCGCATGCGGCCGTCACCGCGTCGAAATCACAGTATTCGGGCGCTTCCGGTTTCACCCGGCGAAGGGCGACAAACTGCGGTACGGCGCCGCCGGCTGCCAACAGTCGTATGGTTACGTCGGAACGGTCGGGCGAGGCCAATTGCCAACGCACTTCCGCTTCGGTGGCGCCGGATTTCACGGGAGTTATCGAGGTTTCACAATGGTCGCCGCTCATTACCGAAAGTTCCACGAAAGCCTCCGGCGGAGCGGGAGCATTCCAGGCGGTTTTCCACACGTTTTCGCCCCAAGTGGTAGCGCCGGTATCGATCCTGGCTTCGCCGTGCTCGACCTCCGGCGTCGGCTCGGCAGGTCTTCCGGGCGGAACATTCGTCGCAGCCGTCATAGCGGAATTGCCTCGTAAAGATGGCCAACCTACGCTACCGCCTGCGCCCCACGACAATACTTGCATCTGGCTCGGACCTTCGGTGGTGAAGACCACCTCGAGCTTGCCGTCCCCATCAATATCGCCCATCGCCGGCCCGCCGTTGGCGCCGCTCCCAAGCTTGAGGGCGCCGTCAACGGTGCCATCTTGTCCGAGGACATAAGCGCACGCGCCCGTGTCCGGGCCGCTGCCGCGCATCCCCGCAACGATTTCGAGATATCCGTCGCCATCAATATCGCCGATCGCCGGCGCCCAGAATAGTCCATTCGCGGAGAGTTCAGTCCGCCATACCTCGGAACCGTCGGCATTTACCTTGTAAACCCAATTGCCCTTGTCGCCGTGGACAACTTCGAACTTGCCGTCGCCCCCGAAGTTCACGACCGCGTTGGAGACGTAACCCTGCATGACGTCCTGCGTTCGCCACCGGAATTTTCCGGTTGCCCCATCGAGCGCCATCAAGCAGGTGGCGTTGCCCACGTTGCTGCGCGTAATCAGGACTTCGGCTTTGCCGTCACCGTCGAGGTCCGCAATATTCGGCCCGGAACGCCCGTAAGGGGCAAACTCGTAATAGCACCACTTAACACGGCCGGTATTCGACAGACAGTAGACGTGACCGTTGTCGGTACCGTAGACGATTTCCGGCGCGCCATCACCATCCGCGTCGCCGACCGCCACCGGGCTTACTCGGAACTTATCGCCGAAGAACCGCCACAGCAGCTTTCCTTGCGCGCTCACGCAGTGCAACCAGCCGTCGTCGCAGCCCATGAGCACCTCGAGACCCGGCTCCGGCATCACGTCGGCCGCGGCGGGGTTCTTGAAGCCTCCCGTCAAGGTGCGAAAGTCGTAGCGCCAGCGTTCGCGGCCTTCACCATCGAGGCAGATGAGGATGCCCTTGTCCTGACATACGACTGCTTCGGGCGAACCGTCCCCATTGAGGTCCGCGACACACGCGGGCGAGGCCGCCGGCGAGTCCAGCGCCGTCTTCCACCGAACTGAGCCGTTTCCATTCAGGCACACAACCGATTTGCCCGCCGCTACGACCACGCCGGTCGGATGCTGTTCGTCCGGATACAAGGTCGGCGCCGACCCCACACCCTCCAACGGATACGTCCACTCCACGGTCTGGGCGGAAGCCGAAAGAATGGTGGAAAGACATACGATTACTACAACAATGAATTTCATGACGATTGCCCTTTTTGCGACCAGCCGGCTGCTCCCCGGCAGACCCGACACCGCCGTGCATCGTAGCACAAACTGTCGCATCATCCCACCGGCGAGCATCGAGCATTCACGAAACGTCACTTCGGCGCTGTCATTCTGAGTCCCGCGCCGCGTGGGACAAAGAATCGCTTCCACCTGAAGATTTCTGCTCCGAGTTTAACCCCTGCGCAGGGGCGGCCACCAGGCGCTTTCCGACGGTCAGGTAGAGCGCGGGGAGCACGAATAGCGTCAACAAGGTGGAGGTGAGAACGCCGCCAATGACTACCGTTGCGAGCGGACGTTGTACCTCGGCGCCGACGCCGGTGGAGAGGGCCATGGGGATGAATCCGGCGGCGTCAGTAATTGCCGTGGCCAGTACGGGACGGAGCCGCTCTCGGGCCGCGTCGAGCACCGCGTCGCGGAGCGGGAGACCTTGGTTTAGAAACTTCCGGATGGCCACGACGAGGACTTGGCCGTTCAGCACGGCAATGCCGGAGAGGGCAATGAATCCGACAGCGGCGCTGACGCTGAAGGGGAGGCCGCGCAGGTAGAGTGAGAACACGGCCCCGACGGCGGCGAAGGGTATGCCCGTGTAGATGATGAGCACGTCGGACAGCCGGCCCATGCTGAACACGAGCAAAATGAAGATGAGGCTCAGCGTCAGCGGTACGACGATAGCGAGACGCCGTTGCGTCCGCGCCAGATTCTCGAACTGGCCACCCCACTCGACGACGTAGCCTTCAGGCAATTCGAGCTCTTCCGCGATTCGGGCCTGAGCTTCTTTGACGAACGAGGCTACGTCGCGGCCCCGGACCCCGCACTGAACGCGGATCAGCCGCCGCCCCCATTCACGGCTGATAGTCGCGGGGCCTTCCGTCTCCTTAATGTCGGCCAAGTTGCGGAGAGGGACGGTCATGCCCGACGGCGTGGCAACCAGGGTATCGGACAGCGCGGCGATGTCTCTTCGTTGTCTTTCCGGTAGCCGCACGGCCAAGGGGAAGCGGCGCTGACCCTCGAAGATTTCTCCGACTTCGAGACCGCCGACAGTCTCGATGAATTGGAGTACATTGGCGGTGGGAATTCCGTACCGGCCGGTTTTTTCAGGGTTCACGGCCAATTGAAGCATAGGCTGCCCGGTAATCTGATCTCCCGAAACGTCTGCCGCTCCATCAATATCCAATAAGGCTTCTTGAACCCGATCACTCACTCTTACGAGTGTGTCGAAATCGTCGCCGTAGATTTTGATGCCGACGTCAGCCCGCATCCCGGCGATAAGTTCGTTCATCCGCATCTCGATGGGCTGCGTGAATACGATATTCTGGCCGGGAAAGTCTTGCAGGGCGGCTTCCATCCGGGTGGCGAGTTCCTGTTGCGTGCGTGCGCGTTTCCAATGGTCGCGCGGCTGCAAGGCGACGAACACGTCGCTCAGTTCCACGCCCATCGGATCGGTGGCCACCTCGGCGGTTCCGCAGCGGCTCCAAATGTAGCGGATTTCATCGGGGAACTGTTTGAGAAGCAGGCGTTCCATGCGGGTGTTGGATTCCGCGGCCTCCTCGACCGAGATACCGGCCAGACGAATGACGTTGAAAACGATGGCCCCCTCGCTCAGTCGCGGGACGAATTCGCCGCCCAGCGTGCGGGCGGTCATTACAGTCACGCCGAGGATGATAATGACCACCAGGAATAGGGTCTTCCGCCAGCGTAAGGCCGCGCGCAGGAAAGGGGTGTACGCGGCGGTCATGAGCCGCTCGATCAGGCCCTCGCGTTCCTGAAAGCGCCGGGGCAGGAAGCAGTAGGAAAGAATGGGAGTCAGCATGAGGCCGGTCAGCAGTGCGCCGATCAGGGCGAAGATAAACGTCCAGGCCATCGGCTTGAAAAGTTTTCCCTCGATGCCTTGCAAGGAAAGGACGGGACAAAACACAATAGCAATGATGAACATGCCGAACACAATCGGCCGGACCACCTCCAGGCTGGACTGAAGAATGGTGTGAAGTCGTTCGGAAGCGTCCAACGGCCGACCTAACTGACGCCGTTTCTCTCTCAGGCGCCGCAGATTGATCTCGGTTGTTACGACGGAGCCATCCACCAGGATGCCGAAGTCCATAGCGCCGAGACTGAGCAAGCTCGCGGCGATTCCGGCCTGGTACATGCCGAGCACCGCGAAAACCATCGCCAGCGGGATGGTGATCGCCACGAGCAGACCGGCCCGCACATTGCCAAGAATCAGGAACAGGATCGCGACGACCAGGATGGCCCCCAAAAACAAGTTGTGCCAGACCGTGTCCATCACTTCGCGAACGAGTTCGGTCCGGTCATAGACGATTTCGACCTTGATATCCTCGGGCAGCGACGCCTGCACCGATTCGAGGCGCCGTTTGAGGGCTTCCGTAACGACGCGGCTGTTCTCGCCCATAAGCATAAAGCCCAGTCCGAGTACGACCTCGCCACGGCCCTGAGCGGTGACGGCCCCGTGACGTATCTCATGGCCGAGCGCAATTTCCGCCACGTCCCGGATGCGCACCGGCACGCCTGCGTGCGCTTTAAGGACGACGTTGCCGATCTGCTCCAGCGTAAATACGCGGCCCAGTCCATGGACGAGCAGCGCTTCTCCCGCCGCGATGACCTGTCCGCCACCCACGTTCCGATTGTTTGCTTCGAGCGCTTCGGTCACGTCGTCCAGACTCAGTCCATGTTTTACGAGCCCTTCCGGTGAAACGATCACTTGATATTGGCGTTCGTATCCCCCCCAGGAATTGACTTCGGCGACGCCCGGGACCTTCCGTAACTCCGGCTTGATCACCCAGTCGTGGAGAGTCCGGAGCTCGTCGAGCGTGCGCTCGGGATTATCCGACCGAATAACGTAGTGGAACACCTCGCCCAAGCCAGTCGAGATGGGACCGAGTTGCGGTCGCTCCATTCCTTCCGGCAGCGCGACGCCATTGATGCGCTCCATAATGAATTGGCGGGCCGTATAGATGCTGATGGAATCGTCGAAGGTGGCAACGACTTGAGAGAGGCCGAATTTGGAGATGGAGCGGACGTTCGCCAATCCGGGAAGGCCGGAGATGCTCAACTCGATGGGAGCCGTAATCTGCTGCTCGATCTCGAGTGGATTCAGCGCGGGCGCGACGGTGTTGATCTGCACCTGGACGGGCGTCGTGTCCGGGAAGGCGTCTATTGGAATCAAAGTCAGGGTCCAGACGCCCAGCACCGCGCACGCCACGAAGATAACCGAGAGCAGGAGCCGATTATTGAGAGAAAACGCGACGATGGCGTTCAGCATGGACGGATAACCTTGCTCACTCGTCCACGCAGCCGGCGCCGAGGCGCGACTTGAGGAATTCAGACTTGACGACGAAGCTGCGCGCCGTCACGATCCTATCCTGTGGCGACAACCCGGCGAGCACTTCGACGTGATCATCGTGCTTCCCTCCGAGTTCCACCCTGCGCACCTCGTAAAGATCGTCCGCGAGTTGCACAAATACGAAGGGTTGCCCGTCGAAGCGTTGCACGGCGTCAAACGGCAATTGAGCGGCGCCCTCCATCGCGCCGCGCTCGATGTGGACGCGACCGAACATCCCGTGCCGCAGGCGCCCGTCCAGGTTGGTAACTTCCGCGCGCGCCTTGACCGTCCGCGTCGGTTCATCCACGCGCGTGTCGAGCCAAGACACGTATCCCTCGAAGCGCTGATTCGACAATCCGTCGAATTCCGCCTGCACAGTGTTACCCACGCCCGCCTGGGTCAATTGGTTTTCCGGAATCGAAATCTCGAGCCACATGGTCGAGAGGTCGGCGATTGAAACGAGCGTTTGGCCCGGTTCGACGCGCTCGCCGATTACCGCAGAACGGTCTACAACGGTTCCGGCGAACGGCGCGCGCAACGGTAGTAGAGAACCGCTCGAACGCGACTTGGCGGTCTCCTTCACCTGCGCTTCGGAGAATCCCAAGTTGAGGAGTTTCTGCTGCGCGTTGCGCGCGGCAATCTGGGCGGTCTCGTTTTCAGCTTGGGCTTGCTGAAATTCTTGTAGCGTGGAGATATCCTTGGCGACTAAGTCCCTCTCGCGTTGAAATACCAACGACTTGAGTGATTGTGTGGCCAATGCGGTGAGATATTCGCTTTTCGCTTCGGCCACTTCGGTGGATGCAATCTCGAGCAGAACTTGTCCCTGCGAGACTGCGGCCCCGGCTTCTACGAGGACGTTTTGAATAATCCCCGGAACGAGAGTCGTGACATGAGCGAGCCGGTTTTGGTTGTAAGAAACGCGACTCAGGACTTCGAGACTATTGAACGCGTGGCCGTGCTCAAGAAGCACGGTCTCGACGCCGGCCCTCCCAGCGGATTCGGCGGTTGCAAAGCGTATCTTCAACCCTTGGCCGGGCGTGAGGCCTTTTGTCTCTTCGGGGTGGCAGATACCGCACTCGTGTTCGGGTAGATGGTGCTCCGGGCATTGTAATTCTTCCGATTCCCTGGTTTTCTTCTTGGAGGCAAGTTCGGGATGGCAAATCTCGCACTCGTCTTCGTAGACCCCATGTTCTCCGCACCAAAGCCGATTCGGGTCGCGCGAGGTTTCGGTGGCCGCGGTGATCGCTGCGGGAATGGTCCAGAATGTAATCGCAATTGTGACTATTGCAGCCACGGACAAAATTGCGCCGTAGGCCACGAGCTTATTTTTCCGGTGGATCATTGTTCTTATCCTTTTGTTTTACTTGGAGGGCGCTGAAATCGCCGGCAATCGGCTCACCGACGAGGCGTTCAACCTCAGCGAGGGCCGCGTGATATCGAGCGTGTGCATCTACTTGTTGAGATTTCAGATTGAATAAGGTGCGCTGGGCGTCCAGCACTTCGAGATAATCGAATTTGCCGAGCCGATAGCCTTCTTCGGTCGAGTGGAAGACCTTCTCCGCCCGGGACAGAATGTCGTCGCGCAGTGCCGAAAGCTCTCGATGCGCGGCGGCCATGTCCTGGTATGACTGCGTCAAAGCCGCGTGAAGTTGTACCTCCGTCGCACGGCGTTCGGCCTCGGCTTTCGATAGCAGGTGCGCGGCCTCCTGGATGTTTCCCTGATTGCGATTAAAGATCGGGAGGGGCAGCGAGAAGCCGACAATAATCAATTTCTCGCGGTCGGCCGCGATATCCGAGTCACCGCGCGCCACAGCCAACACGCCGTCCGTGCCGATGGTGAAATCCTGTTGCGTGCGGTCACCCTGGCCGATCGTCCGGAACCCGAGGGTGACTGTCAGGTCGGGCACTCGCTGCGCTTTGGCGAGTGTGAGCGCCGCCTCGCGTCGCGCGGCTTCGTGGACCCAACGGGTCAATTCCGGAGAAGTCGCAAGTCGCTCCAGAAGTTGGTTGAGCAGGGGGCAGTCCGGCGCCAATTCCGGGTGACCATCCACGCGGGAAAACGTTGCTTGCTTCGCGCCCCAGGCGGCCGCTAATTGCACCCGCGCGGCCTCAAGTTGCCGGCGCGCGGTCTCATGCGCCACATTCTCCGACGCGAGGGCGATTTCGGCCCGATTCAGTTCCAGCGGCGTGACCTTGCCGGCCTCGACGCGCGTGGCTACGGTCTTGCGGACTTCCTCGGCCAAATGCACCAAGTCGCCCGCCAGCGCGAATCGCTCCTGGGCCGCCAGCACGGCCACAAAAGCCCGAGCGGCATCCGTCAGCACGCGGAGCCGCGCAATCTCGTAGTCCCATTGCACCACGTCGCGCTCGCGTCCCGCGGCCAAAACCCGTTTAACGCGCTTGCCACCCAGCTCGATAAGCTGGGAAAGGCTAATCGTTAGTTGGGATTCGGTCAGACCGCGATGACTACCGGACTCGCGGCTGAAACTGAAGCTGCCGATCCCATCGGTGCCGAGACCGAGACTGCGGCTGGTGGTTTCGGGACCTCTCTCGAAGCGGATGTCCTCGAGGTCCACCGCCAGTTCCGGATTGGGCCGCAAGCCGGCCTGCAACATCCGAGCCTCGGCGGCGCGGATGTCCCACGCGAAGGCCGCGAGTTGCGGACTATCCAGCAGAACCAACGCCGCGGCCTCGCGCAGCGTCAGTTCGCCTGATGGTGCCGGTGGCGCGCCCACGTCAGCGTTGGGGGCAACGCTGGGTGCCGAAACGCTACCCGACACATCGCCGGAAACCGTCTGCGAAACGAGGGTCAATATAGATATAACGGTTGCAATAGTGCCTTTACACATGGTTTATCTCCGCAAAGCAAGTGTTGATAGAAGTGCACTTTAGGGAACACCCCCAACGGGAGGGTAGCACTTGCTTTAGGATTAGAGCAACTGGAAGGTATGGCGATCCAGGACTACGCCCGGAGAACCACCGTGTGCAATTGGACCACGGTCCCCGAGATTGGTGGGTACTCAGACGGGTAAGCGCGCGATAACGGAACCCGCATCGCCGGCCTCGTCACTGCAAAGTCGCACGAAGGTATTACGCATGCGGAAGCCATAGAGGGTCCGGTGTTTGTCGGGACTCGCGGTATGGCGCTCATCGCCAGCGAGATATCCTGACAAGGTCCGCAACCCGAATCTGAGGGGCAGGATTCCGACCAGATGACCGGAGTGTCCACGCTCGACGCGACCATGGGGCGGCTTTCCGGACAGCAGCGCGCGCCTGGGGCATATTCGATGGCAACGTCGCCGTTGTCGCCAGCGCAAAGGAAGAATCCGGCACACGAAGCCGACGTGGACAACCCATAGGCGGTGACCGCGAACAGTGCCGCGAGTCGGGATGTGCATGACCTGCTCATTTGAAGCGAGATAGGCATAATCTGAGACACAATTCTGCCAGAAGTCAAAACAAACCGCAAGGCGTAGCCGTTCAGCGCGAAACCAACCCGTTGCGTGGCTGTGGCAGCTTCTAAAAGAGGCATTTTCCCCGGTCCGGCACTCATTCCGCGGGCTGAGTTTCTCCGGCCAATAGGTACTGTACGTCATGAAACGCCGAACGCGCTTCGAACGCCTCACGCAGGTAAGCCATTCGCGCCTCGGCGAGTGAACGATAGGCGTCAAGCACTTCGAGCATACTAATGTCGCCGGCCTCGTGGCTGGAACGCACTATCTCGAGGGTCTGCTCCATTCGCGGGATTATGCGTTCTGCAAAGGAGGCTGCCCGGCTTCGATGCGCGGTGAACGCGGCGACGGACTCCTGCAAACGCGTCTCGAATGCATTCCGGTCCGCCCTTACGGTGGCTGCTTGGAATTTGGCATTCTCGCGGGCGGCTTGGACTTCGCCCTGCTTGCGATCGAACAACGGCAATTCGAACTCGAGCGAAAGGTCAAAAGTATCCTGGTCGGCATACTCGTAGTGACGATAGCCGAATCCAAGAGTGGGCACGGGCCACCGGCGCGACTCGACAACCGCCACCCGGGCACGCGCGGCTTCCTCGGCCTTTTCCCAAATGCGTGCTTGCGGGTGATCGTCTTTTAGCCGCGCGACCGATTCTTCGGGGGGTTCGGGAAGCGGTGTTGCGGTTGTGCCAGCACAGTTCCCGATAACCAAATCGGGAGCGCCCAGAACCCCGGCCAGACGGGCTTTTGATTGGCTTAACTCGCTGCGGGCGGCTTCCATTTCAAGCCGAAACCGCTCGTGATCGGCTTTGCCTTTTATAAGTTCAACTTCCGCGATGTCCCCCGCTTCAAACCGGGCGCGAGTTACGTCTAGAATTTCCGTCAGTGTTCGTTCGAGTTCCCCGGCGGTATGTAGCGATTCCTGGCGGTAGACTACCTCATCAAAGGCTTTCCCGACTTCCAAACGCAGTTCCAACCGTGTGCGAATGTACTCGAGCTTCCATCTCTCCATTTCAAGCTTCCCAGCGGCTCGAGCCTGTCGCTGGGCGCCCCATAGGGGCAACGGCTGCGAAATACTGATGACTTGTTGCAATTGGTCGGGATTGTCAGGTTCAGGGATGCTGGGAGCCCAGAGTTCGTTCGAGGAATCAGGGGCGTTCGCGCCGGCACGAACGCGATTACTCAAGGCCACCAAGTTTTCCACCTTCGCCAAGTCCGGTGGTCGGTTATCGGCATGAGGTGTGTAGCTATCCATACCCAGCGAGATCGTCGGATTAGGCCAAAGTCCCGCCTGCCGCGCTTCTCCTTCCGCCATCTTGATGCGATGTCGAAGCGCCTCGAGTTCGGGCCGGCTCTGTTCGGCTAGGCGCAGCGCCTCGTCGAGCGTCAGCCCCTCGAGCGCTGCCGCGTGGGCAGTGGTTGCGCACGCAGTGAGAAGAATGCATGCATAGATAGCAACCGGCAATATTCGGTTCATAGGGATATTTCCTTTACAGTAGGAACCGGCCGACCGAATCGCAGGTATAAGGCCGGCGTGATGATCATGTTCAGCGCCATCGAAGTGAGGAGCCCGAAAAGAATGACAATCGCCATGGGGGTCTGAATCTCGTTGCCCGGCTTTTCGCCCCCTAACGCCAAGGGGATAAGCGCCAACCCCGCAGCGAGCGCCGTCATCAAGATCGGGGCGAGGCGTTCCAGCGAACCGCGATACACGGCGTTTCGAAATTCGGTCACTCCCTCTTTCTCTTGAAGGTTGCGGATGTGAGAGATGAGCATAATACCGTTTCGCGCGGCGATGCCGAATACCGTGATGAATCCGATCATGGAAGCGACGCTTAAGGTGCCGCCCGACACGTACACGCCCAGTACGCCGCCGATGAGCGCCAGGGGAAGATTTATCATGACGAACGCTGCATCGCGACCCGAGCCAAAGGCCAAGTGCAGTATGAATCCGATACCTAACGTAACCAGGACGCCGAGTATGGTCAGCCGGCGTGCGGCCTCTTCCGCGCTTTCGAACTGACCGCCGAATTCCACCCGGTATCCCGGGTATTGGCCAATGATCGGTTCCACCAGGCTCCGCGTATCCTCGACAACGGAAGCCACGTCTCGGCCGGCTACGTTGCACTGGACCACAATCTTGCGCTGCACTTGTTCGCGGGAAATCAGGTTTGGCCCGGTTGTACGAGCGATGGCCGCCACGCGCTTGAGTGGGATTTTGGCGCTGCCGGGCGCGTCGAGCGGTACGTCTCCGATGGATTTGAGCGACCAGCCGTTTCCTTCATCCAACCGGACTCGCAAATCGTAGGCGTACGGACCTTCGAGGATGCGCGTCACGTAAACACCCTGTAATGCGGCCTCGACGGTGCGGGCGGCGTCCTCGATATGGAGATGGTGAGAGGCTAGGGCGAGCCGGTCGAAATGCACCAACAGCACGGGCACGTCCATTTGTTGCTCGACCGAAAGGTCTACTACACCCGCGACCGACGACATGGCCGAGCGGACGGATTCGGCAAGTTTCCGAAGCGTAAAGAGATCGTCGCCAAAAATCTTCACGGCCAGATTGGCGCGGGTGCCGGAAAGCATATGATCTATTCGGTGGGAAATGGGCTGCCCGATGGTGATGTTCATTCCGGGGATTTGCGAGAATTCTTCCCGCAGTCCTGCCAGTAATTCACGCTTGCCGCGATCCTTCATGGCGAGCGAGACCTCCAATTCGGAGGACTCGACCCCCATTACGTGTTCGTCACGCTCGGCACGGCCGGTACGTCTGGCGATCGCGGTGACTTCCGGCTGGGCGAGCAGAACGTTGTCCACGGCCTCGGCCAACTCTAGTGATTCTGCCAAGGAGGTGCCCGGCATTGTGACCGCGCCAATTGTCAGAGACCCCTCGTTGAAGTCCGGCAAGAACGCGCCGCCCATGCGGGTGATGCCGAAAACGGATGCCGCGAATAGGATCAGCGCCGGTGTAGTGGCAAGCCAGGGATGATCGAGCACTCGATTCAGCGCGGGTCCATAGACGGCCTTCAGCCCTTGCACTAGTCCGGGTTCGTGTGCCGCGCGGATCGAGCGGCTCGTCGGGAGCATCAGATGGCAGAAGGCGGGCGTCAACGTAACGGCTACGACGAAGGAAGCGAACAGCGAGACCACGTACGCGACTCCCAATGGAGCCAACAGCCTTCCTTCGACTCCGGAGAGAAAGAAAATGGGCACAAAAACGAGCATAATGATCAGCGTCGCGAACACGATGGACGACTGAATCTCCAAGCTGCCCCGATATACCACCTCCCACGCCGACCTCTGCTCGGATTCCGGCAATCGGGTGTTTTCGCGCAGGCGCCTCGCCACGTTCTCGACAACAATGATTGCGTCGTCCACGAGCGCGCCGATGGCAATCGCCATGCCGCCCAAGGTCATGGTGTTGATGGTAGCGCCCAAGCCCCGCAAGGTGAGCACCCCGGCGAGCAGGGAGATCGGAATTGCCGTCAGTGTAATCAGGCTGGCACGCACGTTTGCCAGGAACAGCATGACGATTGCGATCACCAGAACACCACCATCTCGCAGCGCGTGCAGTACGTTCGCGATGGCGACCTCGATGAAATCAGCTTGCCGGAATAGGTCCTTCCGGATCGCCATTCCATCGGGCAGCTTGGACTGTATGTCATCGAGGACAGTGTCGAGTGCGGTAGTCAACGCGAGTGTATTCACGCCGGGCTGTTTTTGAATTCCGATGACCACCGCCGGTTTTCCGTTCGCCGCGCCATCGCCTCTCTTCGGGGCCGCGCCGGTGCGCACCGTACCCAGGTCGGAGACGCGAATCGGCACACCGTCCAGCGCCGAGACTACGGTGGCGCCGATGTCCTCGAGGTCATGAGCCCGGCCTTCGCCTTTGACCAGGAATTCCGTACCACCCTCGACCAGGAAACCGGCGGATACATTTTCGTTGGAAGCGCCCAGGGCCTCGGATACTTGTAGGAGGGAGATGTTGTAGGCGGTAAGCTTCGAGGGGGAGAGGACGACTTGATACTGTTTTTCATCTCCGCCCGTGGGGGTCACCTGAGACACGCCGGCCACGGACAACAGACGCCGCCGGATGGTCGTCTCCGCGACCGTTCGCAACTCGGTTGGAGTATGCCGGTCAGAGGTCAGCGCGATGAACATGATCTCGCCCATGATGGAGGAGATTGGCGCGAGAATGGGTCGTTCCGCTTCGGGTGGCAAGTCCACCAGAGACAATTTCTCGTTTACGATTTGGCGGGCCTCGTAAATGTCCGTGCCCCAATCGAATTCGACCCAGATCACGGCGATCCCCACGGCCGTGGCTGACCGGACACGGCGCACGCCGGAGGCACCGTTCAACGCCGCCTCGATCGGAAATGTCACGAGGCTTTCCACCTCGCTCGGCGCCATTCCGACCGCGTCCGCCACGATTGTAACCGTTGGCGCCGAGAGGTCCGGAAAGACGTCAATGGACATTCCCAATGCCGTGTAGATTCCGACCGCGGTAACTATCGAGAAAATGACGACCACCGCCGCACGGTTCTTAAGGGACCAGCGAATCAACGCGTCTATCATGTCTGTCGTCCCCTATTAGTGAGCGTGACCATGCGCCGGAATGACCGACGATACGGACGCAAGCCGGACCGCATAGGCGCCTTCCGTAACCACGCGCTCGCCTTCGTTCAGCCCCGACAACACCTGCGCAAAATTCCCGGTGCGAATGCCGAGCGTGAGGTCGCGCCGCTCAAAAGCCTCGCCGGCGAGTTGTACGTACGCGATGGCCCGGCCCTCTTCCTCGACGATTGCCGACAGCGGGACCACGAGGGCCTCTTCGGCCTTGGACGTTTCGACAAAAACCGTCAGCGCGAGGCCAATCCGGAGTAAACCGTCGGGATTTGGCACTTCGTAAATGAGCGGGGCGGTTCGGGTGGCACTGTCAATCTCACTCCCCAAAAGGACAAAGCGTCCTTTGTTTCCATCAACAATCGGTTTCAAACCATTCGGTGCCCCCGGGAGGGCGTAGGTCGCCCCTAGGTCAGGCCGAATACGAGCCAAGTCCGATTCGGGAACTCGCGCTTCAATCAATACGACCGAGACGTCGAGAATTGTGAACAAGGACTTGTCAGGTCTCACGAACTCGCCTTCGGACGCATCAACCGAAACGACGCGCCCATTGATCGGAGCTCTTATCGGCAAGACCGGCGCGCCGTCGTGTGGCGGTGAACTGGCAGGTTTCGTCCGGAGTTCGCTGGTGGCCGCGTGGTAGGACCGCTTCAGTGCGCGGGCAGCGTCGAGCGCGGCAGCCGCTTGGCGCTGCGCAAATTCGGCTTCCTCCACTTCCTTAACGGACTTGGCCTTCTTTTCGTAGAGGCCGCGGGTGCGATCGAGTGATTGGTTAGCCTTCTCGAGCGCGGCCTGTGCCTCTCGAATACTGGCCTCAGTTTCGGCCGACTTTACATCGAGTTCGAGCGCCAGCGCCTGAAGTGCGCTTGCGGCGACGGGCTGCAATAAGGCCACGAGCTGACCCTCCACTACACTATCCCCGATGAATGGCAATGGCCCGTCCGCCGGCCGCGTCAGATGTCCCTCCACTGGGGGCGTAACCAACGCGCGCTTACCCGGCAGGGGCCGAATTACGCCGGCTAGCCTCAACTCCTCGGACAATGGGCGGCGCCGAACGGAATCTGTCTTGCTCAGAATCTTCCACTGTTGCTCCTTGAGAAAGGTGATGCCCTCAGGTGCCGCAGGTTCGGGGGCATGGGCCGCTTCGTGTTCGGTGGCGTATACCGGCGTCGGGGGCAAGTCTACGATGAATTCCTGATCGTCCAGCGGAATACGAAGCGAAATCTTCCAGGCACCGGGTTCGAGGAAGGTCAATTCGGGCAGATAGATTCCGGCGCGCGCAGGATTCTCCTCGACGTGTTCCCGCTGCTCCCCCGATGGTCCTTGCATTACAAACGTAACGGGTCCTTCGCGCCGAGGATGGAGGGTTACGAGGTCGGTCACGTGCGTAATGAATCGAACTGGCGTTTTGGCGACCGCCAAAGCGTGTTCAACAAACAGTTCGAACCGGTCCGTCCAGACGGTTACCTGAGCCGTCTTTTGCTCGCCATGTTCGTGAGCGTTGCCCTCCTCGGCATGATCGTCCGCAGACTCCTGGGGGTGCGCGGGCGCATCCGCATGCGCGTGCTCAGGTTCATCGTGCGGATGGCCGCGCGCATCGGACCGAGCCGACGGCTCGCCGGAGGTACACGAAAAAACAGAAATTAGCGCTATGATCCATAGACCGAAACCGTGTCGGTATATCCGACGTTTCATGAAATTCTCCCTTGGACATGAGAACGTACCACCTCGTAAGGCACACGTCTCTCGACGGTTGAAGGCTTGACAAAGAGGAGCTTCTTGGAGTAGTCGCCGCGGCTCCGCCGCGACGCTCTACAGCAGGAGGGGACAGGCCGTGAGGTGCACGGGCGTCGGAGGCGCCAAGAAGACGGCTGTTGGTGAGTAATCGGACGGGGCGGAAGGCCCAACCAAGCTGTCCAGCGGCAAAGCAACCGCGAGACTGACTACGAAAGCAGTATGTTGGATATAACAGACAACTCCCGTCCAATGAAACCCATGTCCGTGATTATTGGGGTCGTGGTTATTGGCGGGCGCGGGTGCGTGGGCATGGTGCGAATAACCCTTAACGGCGGCGGATCCATCGTGATGATGATCGTGCAGTATCGCGTTTTCCGCCGCAGGTCCGGCGATGGGACCTGGGCTGAGATGTTCCGCGGTCGCGTGGTGTGAAGAACACAATAGACTCCCGCACACCAATATCGTGAAGAATGCACGCATCGGCTACAGGCTACCTAATCTTATGCGTAAAGTCAATCAGTATGCCGCGGTCATTCAATCACGAAAAAACATACGTGGTACTGGAGCTACTTCATATATCCATCCCTAGGATGTATGGTCAAAAAACGAACGAATCGATAGGGTGCAAATTGCAGGGATTGCGAGAAAGGACCGCCCTTCCCGCACTACTTCACCCAACTCCCGGCTCCCAGGTCTGTACGAAAGAAATCGGCCGTTCTCCTGAGCATCGTCTTGGAAAGGTCCGTCCTTCCGGAAACCTTCGAACGGCACATCGGCTAGCAATCCAAGGAAAGTACTGGACTTATTGGGGACGAAATGCTAAAATCGGCTGGGAAAATGTGATTTTTTGTCTGGGGATTGAAACCAGGAGAGCACTATTGCCGAAAACGTGTAAGCTTGTGGTCCACGCGGGACCTCACGATCGGTTTTGGTGTCCAGTAAGTTCATATATACCAATAGGTTATAAAGAAGCATCCAATCTCATATTGACTGATGCCGCGAGCGGAGAGAGCATCCCCTGTCAGGTAAGTTCGACCAAGAACGGAACACTACTTACGTGGCTCGTAAATGGGTTGAAAGCCGATGTGACGCAGATTCTGGAGGCGAGGGTCATCCCCGAACAAGCTATCAAGCCCAAAGTTCGGCTCTGCAACGACGACTTGCGCCATCGAATTGAAGTGCGTATTGGCAGGTCCTTCTTTACCGCGTATAACTATGGCTCGGAATGGGTTAGACCTTTTCTCTATCCGGTAATTGGTCCGCTTGGAACGCAGATCACCCGGAACTGGCCGATGGTGGATGGCATCGAAGGGGAGCACAAAGATCATCCGCACCACAAGTCCATCTGGGTCGCCTATGGCGAGTGCAACAAGGTGGACAATTGGAGCGAGGAGGCGGGTCATGGATGGCAGAGGCACCGCAAGCTCTCGGAAGTGGTTTCTGGCCCGGTATTCGGACGGATTACCGCAATCAACGATTGGTGTACGCCCAAAGGCCGTAAGCAATTCGAGGAAACGCGTCAGTTGACATTCTATGCGCTACCCGGGAACCGCCGGCTCTTTGATCTCCAGGTGACATTTCGCATGACTGAAGGTCGGATCGTGTTTACGGACACCAAGGAAGGCGGTCTCGTATCGGTGCGAGTGGCCAGTTCGATGGACGTTCGCAATGGCGGGAAAATTGAGAATGGGTACGGCGGGATCAATGAGGGAGAGGCTTGGGGCAAGAGCGCTCCTTGGTGCGATTATAGCGGTCCGGTAGACGGCAAGTATGTGGGATTGGCGATACTTGACCACGAGTCCAATCCTCGGTATCCGACGGGCTGGCACGTGCGCGACTATGGGCTGATGACCGCTAATTGCTTCGCCTGGAGGTACTATCGTCCGGAAGCAAAGCTGCGGGGAGACATGATTTTTGGGAAAGGGAGCGCCACGACGTGGCGCTATCGGCTATACCTCCATCCGGGGGACGCGCAACGGGGCCGGGTGGCGGCGCGTTTCGTGGATTTTGTGGCGCCACCCAAAGTCGAGGTGCAATCCTGACAGCGAACCGAGGCTTCCGTCTTAGTAACCTCTCCGACTGAAGCTGGGATGGGCAACAGCGGGGGCGAGACCGGGATTGCAGCAGGCAGCGAGGCAAGAATGGCGAAGAAAGCGGGCAAACCAGAACGAAAGAAGCAGGCCGTGGCCTCACGCAAGAAAGTCGTGTCGGCGAAGCGCCGTGCGGCGGTGCTCAAGCGCGTGAAGCCGAAATCGTCAGAAACCAAGCCGGCGTCCAAGAAGATCAAGACACGGTCGGTCCCGACAAGACCCCTGGCCAACCGTACGGGCCCCGCGCTTCGTCCTTTACCGACGAATAAGGCCACGCCGGGCATCCGGCCGCTGGCGACGCGGAAACCATTGGCGCCGCGTCGGCTGATGCTGCCGCCCAAAATCGTCAGCGCGCAACCGATAACCGTGCCGGCGCCGATTCGTCCCCGGCCGGTAATCAAGACCAAGATGCTTTCGCGAGAGTTCCTGATGGAGCTTTCCAAAGCGATTCGAGACGCCGTGGCGCCATCCGTCCGTGCGGTCCGCGGACGGGAAGTGGTGGGCCAGGCGACCAGCGGCGATGCGACGTTCCAGCTCGATAAGACCGCGGAAAAGGCGCTCCTCGCGTTTCTCAAGAGCGCGAAGATGTCGGTGGCGTATTACTCGGAAGACACGGGATACACGACCTTCACGAGCGGGCCGCCGCAGCACCTGCTGATCGTGGACCCGATTGACGGCACGCGCGCGGCCAAGAGCGGCTTCGAGAGTTGCGTGGTCGCCGTGGGCAGCACGCGGGTCATCGAACGTCCTCACATGGCGGACGTGGACAACGGCTGTGTGGTGGAAATCCTGGGAGACAAGGCCTTCTACGCGGAACGCGGGCAGGGCGCGCGAATTTATGTAGACGGACATGCCCGCAAGGCGCGACTCTCCACGAATACGAATTTGGAAACGGTGACGTGGGCGATGACGGTGCCGGCGCGTCCCGCCGAACTGGTGTTTCCGACCGCCGCGAAGCTGATTGACCTGACCAGCCTGAAAGGCGGTTTTTTTGCCTGCAACAGTACGTCGTACAGCCTCACCCGGCTGTTGACCAATCAACTGGACGCCTGCGTGGATTTTGCGAACCGATACCTGCGGGACATTCCGGCCGCGGTCCGCGACCAATTCATTAACGCGGGTCGCGGCATTGTGCTGGGTATTGCGCCGTATGATATCGCGGCCTCGTTGCTGATTGCGCAGGAGGCCGGGTGCACGGTGACGGATGCGTACGGGAAGAACTTTGATGACGTGCTGTTGCTCGATAGTTCGGAGGCGAACCACCAGTCCATGGTCGCGGCGGCCAACGCGGAACTTCACCAGAAACTTCTCAGCTTCTTTGACACCCGCATCAATCAGTTTGAACAACTCTTAAAGCGCCGGGCGGAACTGACCGCTCACGTGTAATCGGGAGTCCATTATGGCCGCACAACCCAAGGCGGTATTCCACGGGGAAGCGACACCGGCGGACCATGCACGCTATCGCGTCGGCCCGGAACAGATGGCGACGGTGGTCATTTTCGGGGCGACCGGCGATCTTGCGGGCCGTAAACTCGTCCCCGCGCTCTTTAACCTGTGGGCCGCCGACTTTCTGCCGAAACGGTTGGCGGTGGTGGGCGTGGCGCGCCGCAGCAAAAGCGATGACAATTATCGCAGCGAAATGTGCGAGGCGCTGAAGAAATTTTCGCGCACGGTCCGTGGTCTTGGCGAGACCTGCGATCCTTTCATTTCGAATCTATCGTATTGTCCCCTGGATTTCTCCGACCACCGGGGCTTTGCCGATCTGGGCCGCCGGTTGGGTGAGATCGAGGCTGCGGCGGGCCTGCCCGGGCATCGGTTATATTATCTCGCCACGTCTCCGGAATACTTTGCCGCTATCATTGAGCAACTGGGCAAGGCGGGATTGATCCATGCGCGCGGCGCGTCCCAGTGGACCCGCGTGGTGGTTGAAAAGCCATTCGGCCACGACCTCGATTCGGCGCTGGCGCTGAATTCCCAGATTCGCGCCGTTCTGGCGGAGGAACAGGTATACCGCATTGATCATTATCTGGGCAAAGACACCGTCCAGAACATCTTCGCGTTCCGGTTCGGCAACGCTATTTTCGAGCCGCTGTTCAATCAGAACTACGTGAACCACGTGCAAATTACGGTGGCCGAGACGATTGGGATGGAGGAGCGGCGGGGGGAGTTTTACGACAAGACCGGCGCGTTGCGGGACGTGGTCCAAAACCACGCGTTGCAATTGCTGTGCCTTGTCGCCATGGAGCCCCCGGCCGCGTTTGCGCCGAAGGAAATCCGTGACGAGAAGGTCAAGGTGTTGAGTTCCGTATCCGTACCCCGGCAGGACCGGCTGGAAACCTGGCTGGTGCGGGGGCAATACACGGAAGGGCCCAATGTGAAGGGATATCTTTCGGAGGCGGGGGTTTCGCCGAATTCCACAACGGAGACTTATGTCGCGGTGCGCGCCACCATAGAAAATTGGCGGTGGGCCGGCGTGCCCTTTTTTGTCCGCACCGGCAAACGCTTGAAGGAGCGTGTCACGGAGATCGTGGTGCAGTTCAAGGAACCACCGACGCACTACTTCCGAAAGCTCGGTTTGGAAACGCTACCGACCAACGTGCTGGTATTTCGCATTCAACCGGACGAGGCAATCGCGCTCACGTTCAACGCGAAGCCGCCCGGTATGGAATTCCAAGTCGAGCCCGTAGACATGGATTTCGACTATGGGCAGGCGTTCAATGAAGCCTTGCCGGACGCCTATGAACGGTTGCTGCTGGACGCCTTGCGGGGCGATTCGTCGCTGTTTACCCGGGCCGACGAAGTCGAAAACGCCTGGCGAATCATCGGCGAAATCGAGGAGGCAAGTAAGCTCCCACCAGAACTGTATCGCCCGGGCACGTGGGGTCCGACCGCGGCGAGCCGGCTGTTCGCACGTTGCCGGGGAGATTGGCGGAATCCGTGATGGACCGTATGGACCCGATGGCCGGGGACGAACACGGACAGGCACGGACAAACAGGGACGTGCGCGGCGGGATGAGTCGGGGGATCAGCGCGTTAGGACTGCTTCCTCGATAATCGCCAGCACTTGATCGAGATGGAGAACCTGGTTCGCGAGATACTTGACGGGATTCCGGTCCTGGTAGTGGCCGTCGAGTTCGGGCGTTGAAAGAATCGCGTCGCGGTAGAGCGTGATCGTCCCGCGACGGAATTCGAGCATGCCCATCGAGCACAGGTACTTCAGAGTTTGATGGATTTCTCCCGCCAGGTCGGCACGGGCCGCGGGGTCCACCGGGTTTTCGGCGATTGCCTGGAACACTTTACCCAATACTTCGCAGAGATGCGGCAACGTAAACTGATTCGCAAAACCGTGCAGGCATTGCAAGTAACACCATGCGCTCAGCACCTGCGGCACGTTGATCTCGGCCAGACTGCCGATGCGCTCGAGCAACTGAAAGTCCAATTCGCGCAGCCGCGCGCGGTCACTATCCGGTGGTAGGTAGAGCGGCTCGCCAAAACAAAGGGTGCTTCGCCGGCTCACGGGATTGTAGGACCGCGCCATCGGTACCGCCGCGACGCGGAGGTTCGGGTGACCGCGCTGCGCCTGTGCGATGAGGAATCCCACGCTTCCGGGTTCGCCGTGTTCGTCACGGTACTCGAAAAACAATCCGCTGCGCGTGCGCGTGCGACCGGGGAAAATCATGAAACTCTCGCCGTCGCGCAGTAGCCGGACAAACGGCCGGAGTTGGCTCAGCGTCACGCGGTCACGGTGGATGGTGATCCCGCCGCACAGTTGGAGAATCTCGTTGCCGTCAATCAGCCGCGAGTTGAGGAGACCGGGTTCGAAGAAATCATCCCGCATCATGGCGTGAGGTAGAATGACATCGCTGGTCTCCGAAACCGCGATAAACATGAAGCAGGGATCGTCCAGCCTCATGTGATTACCGGCGAAAACCGCGGGGCCGCGCATCGGGCAGTGCTCCTTCCCCACGACGCGGAAGGGACGGCCGCGACGAACGATCTGGCCCACCACTTCTTTTACTTCGCGCCGCACGTCCATGAACGTGGGTTGGGCCGTAAGGCCCACGCGGTACAGCAAGTACCGCGCGAATCGCAGAAAGACTACCAGCCAGCAGCGCAACGCGTTCATAGTGGGCGAATTCTAGCGACCGGAAACTCGGTGGACAAGTAGCGCCGGCAAGCATGGCGACGCTACGGAATAGGCTGATCATAGTCCAATCAATTTGGTACACTGCCCCGAACCTTTGCTTTTGATTTTGATGGATTCTCCATTCTTTTATATCGCGATGCTGGTTCTCGGACTGGCCGTCGGCCTGATCAGCGCGGCGCTGGGTGTGGGCGGCGGTATATTGATGGTGCCGGCGTTCCTGGCGTTTGTGCCGGGCATGGACCCGCATACCGCGAAAGGGACCAGTCTTTTCGCCATTGTTTTCATTGCGGCGCAGAACACGTGGCGGATGCGACGGGCCGGCGTAAAGGCACCGCGTCGGCTGACGGCAATCCTGGTGGCTGGGTCCATTCTGGGTGGTTACGGCGGCGGGTGGGCCAGCACGTTCCTACCCGGGGAGGTGATCCTCTGGTTGTTTATCACCCTGTTGACGTTGCTCGGGATTCGTACGTTCATGCTGGACGCCAAAGCCGTATCGGACGATGAAGTGCGCTCTCGAAACGGGGTCGCCTTTGCGATAGCGCTGGTGAATGGCGTGGTCTCCGCCATGACCGGCGTCGGCGGAGGCATCGTAATGGTTCCCATGAGTTTGCTGGCGCGCATTGTCACCAATGAGCGCGTGGTGGCGCTGTCCAATTCCGTCATGATTTTCACCTGCCTTGCCGGGTCGGCGGCGCATGTCTTTGCGCCCCAGATTGCGCAAATACCTTGGACGTATGGACAGATCAACGTGGCCGTGGCGGCGCTGGTGTTTGCGGGGACTTGGATGGGCGCTCCGTTGGGGCAGATCATCAATGAGAAGCTTACGCTTGCCCGGCGCCGCGTGGTGATGGGGGCGCTCCTCCTGGTAATCGCAGTTCAGCTCGTGTTTAGGGCGCTGGGATAAGCGATCAGCCATGGCGGTCGGCGAGGTCGGCAACCCTCCCGTTATGGCGTCTTTGCTGCGCAGCGGCGTTCGAGGTGGGTCAAGGCGCGGCGGCCGATATCGGTCCGATAGTGGTTTCCCTCGAAATGAATTTTAGAAACGGCGGCGTAGGCGCGCTGGATCGCGGCGGGGATATCGGACCCTCTCGCGGTCACGTTGAGCACGCGTCCCCCATTGGTAACGAGTGCTTCGCCTTGCCGTCTGGTGCCGGCATGAAACACCACGACATCGCCGTCCCGTTGGGCAGATTCGATGCCGGTGATTACTTTGCCTTTGGGATAGTTGCCGGGATACCCGCCGGAAGCGATCACTACCGAGACACAGGCGGCGGGCAGCCATTCCAGTTTGAGGCGGTCCAAAGCGCCGTCACAACACGCGATTAGGAACGGCACGAGATCGGATTTCATCCGTGGCAAGACGACCTGCGTTTCCGGGTCGCCGAAACGACAATTGAATTCGACCACGCGCGGACCCTTTTCGGTAATCATCAAACCGGCGTATAGACAGCCGGTGTAGGGTCGGCCTTCGCGCGCCATGCCGTCCACGCAGGGACGCAAGACGGTATTCACGACTTCGTCGAAGAGGGGCTTCGTTACGACGGGCGCGGGGGAATAGGCGCCCATCCCGCCGGTATTCGGCCCGAGGTCGCCATCGTTGACCGGTTTGTGGTCCTGGCTGACTTCCATGGGTAGAATCGTCTTGCCGTCGGCGAAAGCCAGCACGGAAGCTTCTTCGCCTTCCAGGAATTCCTCGACTACGATGCGCGTCCCGGCGACGCCGAATACCTTCTCGACCATAGCCGCCCGGATTGACCGGACCGCCGTGTCCACGTCGTGGGCCACCGTCACGCCTTTGCCGGCGGCCAAGCCGTCCGCTTTGATTACGATGGGCGCACCGTGTTCGCGCACATAGGATTCCGCGGCCGAGGCGTCGGAGAATTCGGCATAAGTAGCCGTCGGAAGCTGATACTTGGCCATGAAACGCTTCGCGAACACCTTGCTGGCCTCCAGTTCGGCGGCGGCAGCAGTCGGCCCGAATACTTTCAGCCCGGCCGCATTGAATTGGTCCACAATGCCGCGCGACAAGGGGTCCTCAGGTCCGACCACGGTGAGATCAATCGCCTCTTCTTGCGCGAACGAGGTCAGCTTGTCCAAGTCGGCGACGGCGATATCCACGCATTCGGCGTGGCGTGCGATGCCGGGATTACCGGGTGCGCAGTATATCTTGTCTACGAGGGGACTCTGAGCAATCTTCCAGACCAGCGCGTGTTCGCGTCCCCCACTTCCGACCACCAAGACCTTCATGTTTCATCTCCCCTGCGGTTCCATCTTGCGCAGGTAGTCCACGATGATCCGATCGTAGTTGGCGGTGCAAGCGAACGCCTCCTGGGCGAGCCGAAACCGGGTCTCGAAAGAAACGGCGCCTTCGTGGGCGCGCAGCTCGTGCATCACGGTCGTGTAGCGTTCCGGATTCACCACGACGGTCACGTAGCGGAAATTCTTGGCGGCGGAGCGGATCATCGCCGCGCCGCCGATGTCCACCATGTCAATTGCCGCGTCCAGGGTCATTCCCGTTTGACCGATTAACGTTTCAAACGGCGCCAGATTGGCGACGACCAAGTCAATCCAGGGGAAGCCGCTTCCCTGCATCTGTTCGACGTGGAGCTTGTTATCGCGGACGCCCAACAGACCCGCGTGGACCTTCGGATGTAGCGACTTGACGCGGCCGTCCAAGAGTTCCGGAACGCCCGTGAAATCGGCGATGCTCGTGGCGGCGATGCCGGCCTCCTGTAACGTGTGAAGCGTCCCGGCCGTGCTGATGATCTCGACGCCGAAATCGGATAGGAGCCGGGCGAGATCGAGCAGGCCCGATTTGTCGGAGCAACTCATAATGGCGCGCTTAATCTTGAGCATCGGGGAAGACTCCATAGCTCGGGTCAACGGGCCATGATAATACTGGAAGAGGCGCGCGCAATCGAGTAAAGGCTGCAGACTGTAGACCGTAGGCTGTGGGGGCAGCGGGTGGCGGGCAAACGCGTGCATATTACCTCGATCTCGAAAACGGGTGAATTCGATTGCCGTGCGCGATTACGATTAGGATGGCATGGGAGGCGGACGAGGCTCGATTACGAAAGGACGAGCACGATTCTCGATTACGATTCTCGATTGCGAACCTCGATTACGATTTCACGGAGCGGACAAGACGCTATCGGAAGCGAGTCAACATGAAGTAGAGACGGTATGGCTAAGAAGAAAACGAACAACGTTGCCCAGGATTACGAATCTTTATACCGGAGCTACGTATCGTTGCTCCGGCAGGTGGACCATTTGTCTACGCTGCGAGAGATTGGCCTCGCCATCAACTCGACGCTGGACCTGAACGAGGCCATCACCATCATCGCGAACGTGGTGCAAGGGGCGTTGGACGTAAGCCGGCTCACGATCTACCGATTGGACGACACGCAGAATCGCGCGGTCCCGCTTATCGCCAAGTACGGGCGCGACGTCATAAGTCCGGAGCGTCTCGAGGAGGAATTCGTGGCGCTGCAAGGTACGCCTTGGGGCGAGGCGGTGCGTACGCGCAAAGTGGTACTGGTCGAGGATGCCGTGGAGAGCGCAGCGTATGTGCCGCTGGTCGCGAAGAACACGCCGCTGGGCGTGCTGCGTCTGGAGGAACGGAGGGACGGATTGCCCTTCAGTCCCGAAGACGTGTCCCTGTATCAATCGCTGGGCGCGCAGATTGCCATCGCCATCAATAATGCCCAATTGTATGCCATGGCGGTGACCGACGGGTTAACGGGGTTGTATGTCCGCCGCTACTTTGACCTGCGCATGGCCGAGGAATTCCATCAGGCTCAACGTTACGGTAGGTCGTTCGCTCTGCTCTTGATGGACATTGACCATTTCAAGAAATTCAACGATGCGCACGGGCATCAGACCGGCGACTTGGTGTTGCAGGAGTTCGCCAGATTGGTGCAGGCCAACATTCGGAAGTCGGATGTCTGCTGTCGCTACGGCGGCGAGGAAGTGGCCGCGATTTTGCCCGAAACTAAGCTGGACGAGGCGGCGGTCCTCGCGAACAAGCTGTGCGCGAGGGTGCGGAACGAGGGGTTCGAAGGAGCGACTGGAGAGAAACTATCGGTGACTACCAGTATCGGTGTGACCGGTTATATGGAGAGCTTTAAAGAGGCTGCTGCTATGATCCGCGCGGCCGATGAAGCGTTGTATCGAGCCAAGCAACTGGGTCGCAACCGGGTGGAATTGGCACACTTTTAGCGCCGTCGGTGTCGCGACCGACAGCCGGCCACGAGCTATTTCAATCGAGTGGCAGGCAAACGCTTGAGCCGCTGGGTTCGGGGATCAACTTCGATTCCGACCGATTCCAAAGCGGTAACACCCAGTATGGGTTCGGCGTCGTCAGCGCCGAAAATGAGGGTACTACCCACGATCTCGCCCATGAATTCCAATTCGCCGGTTGTGATATCGAGCCTCACTTCCGAGCCATCAGCCAACTCATACGTGCGCTTTGCCTTGGGAACCAAGCCAATCCTTTTCAACGCGTGGGCCGGAACGAGCGAATCAATGGCCCCGGTATCTACCAGAAACAGTCCCTCCCAGGTACGCGTGGGCTTTGCCGGATTACGTACCAGAACCGTAACGCGTGTCAATCTCATTATCTCGTCCTTTCGTTTCGACCTTACAGCCTAACATATCAGCCCGCCAGGTTGCCTGCTGACGAATAGGAGAGACCAAGCTGATGTGAGACGGTTGCGACGTTTCGGCGTACCGCTTGCTAACCGCGCAGCGTCTCGAGCCGCTCGGGAAACGCTGCGGCAGAGATCAGTTCGGGGTGGGTAAGATCGGATCGGTCGAAGATGCGCGCGAAAACCTCCGGGGTGCGGTCGCCGAGGGACGGGAACATGCGGGCGAATTCGCGGAGGCGCAGGTTTCGCACGTGATCGTTTAGTTTGCCTTCCAAGACGAGGCGGCCGTCAATGAAGGTGTCCCAGAGGACTCGGTATCGTTCCTGGACGACGGTCCGGAGCGTGGCGCCGAGGTCGAATTGGTCTAAGGATGGCAGGTACTCGAAGCGGGGGTCGAGCATGTCGGCAATGTGGAGGAATTCGTGTCGCAGGAAGACCAGCAAGTTTCGATGGAAGAGGAAGGAATTGGGGCGCAGGCGTACTGCGATGACGCGACCGCGCGCGCTATTCGGGTCGGAGACTTCCGGCGCGACGAATAGTTCGGCTCCTTCTTGTTTGCGGGTCTTGGCGGTGGCGATGAGGCAACGCCGGGCAGATGTGCTCAGGATTGGGCGCTCATCCAGGGCCCGCTCGACCGGTCGGTGCAGACTTAGCCGGGTAAACCACTCGCGGTGGAAAACGAGAAACCTGGATTCCCGTTGATCGGCATCTATCAGTTCGTAGATACGGTCCCGTTCACTCCGAAAATGCGGCTCTTCTTCGCGGCCTTGGATAGCCCGAAGTACCGCTTCCTCGACCAGCGGCGGCTCATAGACCACTTCGAAACCCGGGGAAGATACTTGCGAACTGGGCTCGAACCTGGCGAAAGAATCGGCGGCGAGCTGACTCATGGTTGGGATCCCGTTAACAATGACCGTGGAGATTCAAAGCGGACTCTCCGACGCGGTATCATCGCGCGCTTCGCACAATTCGGTGCAGGAACCGCAAGCCATCGGCACGTTTTGCGTAGAGTCCGGGCACAATTGCAGAAACTGAGGGCCGCAGGGCGCGTCCAGGAATCGGCAATCCGCTTCCAGGAAGGCAGTGCACAATTCGCCCAGAACGCCGTAGAAACTGTCCGGGGCTTCGCGGCGCACTCTCCGACCGAAGGCCGGACCGAACCGGCCCAAGTGTTCGCGGAGGAAGAGTCGCTGGGCTTTGACCGTTTGCTCGCCCATCACTGGATCGTCGGATTCCAGAGCATAGGCTTGTTTGCGGCATAAGAACGCCATGAACTCACATTCGCAACTGATGTGGTCAATGCGTTCGTGTTGGGAAGAATCTAGGACGAGACCGAACGCTCGAAAAAAAGCGCCGATGTCGCCCATTTCTTGCGGTTGTAAGAAAATTCCGATATCGCCGTATTCGGTTTCGTATGGAGGGGCTACGCCCCGACTGGTATGCCCGAATACTCGGCGATAGGCGGCTTCGAGTAGACGGAGCGCACTTGTATCGCGCATTTGGGCAAGTCGGCGCACAAGCCCGGCGAGCGGTTGGCCGTCTATCGGAGCGGCGGCATCCGCCAGGGCATCAATGGAATCAGCGCCTCCCAAGCGCGCGATTGTTTCTTCGCTGGGCGCCTGAAAACCGAGGCTGAGCGCAGTGTAAAGGGCGCAACGGCACAGCGAAATATCGGCGGCGGATGCAGCACGGTCGAGTGTGGATTCGGACATGGCTCCCCGGACGCGCAATGGCGCGTCGTTCTCGCGCTTATAATGAATTCACGTGCTGGGCAGGCCGCACGTAAACGGGCTCGTCGATCGTTGTTCGGAAGATTTCTTTTCCGTCCTGCCCGTACGCAATCACGGTGTCATTGTAGATGGTCACCGGCTTGCCGTTCAACTCGCCTTCGTAAACTTTGGGCCCTTCCTGGATCTCGTAGCTAAAGATGATCCGGGCGGAGCGGCGGAAAAGTTGGAGGACGGCAAGCAGTTCGCGGTCCGGATTCGCGTAGCGTTCGAGGGCTGGGTCTACGCCGGGACCGAACATCTGGCGGAGATACTCGCGCGGCACCCAGCGCGGCGGAATATAGTACCCGTTCGGGGCGGTACCGAATTGTGGATACAACGGGAGCGCCACCTTGGCGACGTGGACGAGATAGTATAGCGGGTTCTTGCGTTCCTCTTTCCAGGTGCCGTCCGGATTCAGAAGCACCAACCCTTGCATCCGAAGTTGCCCGATGCACGCCGCCATGCAGCGTGTTTCCATGGGTTGCCCATTGCTTTCCGGGTCGGAGCCTTCCACGCGCGGATAACACCCGACGCATTTCTCGGAGATGCGGGTGTTGCCGCGGTACATGGATTTCTTGTACGGGCAGGCCTCAACGCACTTGCGATAACCCCGGCATTCTTTTTGATTGATCAGCACGATGCCGTCTTCGGGCCGTTTGTAAATGGCCTTGCGTGGACACGCGGCCAAGCACGCCGGGTAGGTGCAGTGGTTGCAGATGCGCGCCAGGTAGAAGAACCAGGTCTTGTGCACGGGCAATTGGGCGCCATCTCGGTGGTAGACATTTTTGGCGCCTTTCTCGCCGACCGGGTTGTCTTCATAAATATTCGGCAGGTTCCATTCTTCATCGGTGGGCAAGTAACCCAATACGCGGGCACTGTCCGGTTTCAGCGTTTTCTGTCCGGCCTCGAACACGGTCTTGCCGGCGAATTGCCCATACGGCTGCTTCGGGTCGTCTGAAACCTTTCCCGACCAAATCTGGCCGTCGGGATTGGCCTCTTCGAGGAGCTTCAGCGTCTTTACATCCCACCACTGGGGATAGCCGCCGTACGGCTTGGTCTCGACGTTAGCCCACCACATGTGTTCCTGGCCTTTGCTGAATGTCCAGGTGGATTTACAGGCCATGGTGCAACTCTGGCATGCCAGACAGCGGTTAATATTGAAGACGAATGCAAACTGACGCTTCGGAAAGCCCGCCTCGTACGGAAACTCCATTTCCCGACCGAGTTGCCAGTTATGTGCCTTCGGCATGACTTCTCCCTCCTTATGGATTCGCCGAAATCGGCTTCGGAACGTGTGTGCGCAGCTCGCCGACCGCGTCGCGGTCTCGCCGGCCAACAAGGCCCCACAGAGCGACACATTCACCGACGATTCGATCAATCGTTTCTTCGCCCAACTCGAGATAGGCGCGGTGCGCCCCGGCGTAGAAGGGCTCGCGAAACACGTTCAGAAGCTGCTCCCGCGAGAACCCCATCCGCGCGAATTCCTCCGCGAACACGTAAGCCATGTCGCGCGAAGATTCGGCTCCGCTCGGCAAGGTCACACCTACCAGCATCATAGGGTCCGAAGGATCGTGTTCGTTATAAGGCATCAGCGCCGTCCTTGCTCCGTAATTACCACACGTCTTCCTGGCGCACGAGTTCACCCGCCAGATATTTTTTCATAAATTCGCTCTCGTTGTCCGGCGTGAAGCCGGTCGTGGCCGGCGCCCACACCCCGACACCGCCCAGGCCGCCGTCCTCGGCTTTGGTCACCTTGACCAGCGTTTCCTTGGGCACGGTGTTGACCGCGTGATTGTCGGCCTCTCCGCCGAAAATAAAGGCCATGAACGCCTTGGTCTTGTGGAATAGCGTATCGGTCTGATGCATGGGCATGTGCCAGTTCCGCGTCACCGACTGCTGCGACCCGTAGCGCAGATTCGCTTGATATCCGGTATTGGCAGACAGCGCTCGGCCATCCGGCCGCGTCTCATGTGCTTTCACACTCTTTTCCGTGGCGATGAACGGCGCGTGTTTCATCATGACGATGTTGTAAGGATACGCGTGGTTGTACTTGACCCGCAGCATGCACCGCGACACGCGATAGAAGGGGTCTTCGGGCTTCGCGCCCAGGTAAGGCCGGTCAGCGGGATTGGCGTCCACGTACACATAGTCGCCGTCGTTGATTCCCAGGTCGCGCGCGGTCTGGGGATTCATGTGGAGTTGGTGTTCCCCAACGCAGGGTGCCCGTTTATCCAGGCGATACGGGTCGCCGAAGTTCGAGTCGTAGAGCATGTGCCAATCCACATTGGACCAGCCGCTGTGGACCCGGTGTCGGGTTTTCGGCGTCAAACAATAGAACTGATAGCCCTTTTCCCAAAGGAAGTTCTTGGATTCCTTGACCTGCGCCCAGGGCATTTTTACGTTGCGAATGGTGCGTTCGTCCCAATGTTCTGCGGTAAGCGGAATACCGTAATCTTCCGGCCGTACAAGTGGATTGGAACTCACGATTACGTTCGGCAGATAGGGCGTCGCTTCCGGACCTTCCCGGTGCACGATGAAGTTTTCGCCGTACTCGATGGCCTCTGGGA
>JACQVH010000246.1 GCA_016209895.1 Candidatus Hydrogenedentota bacterium
CGTCGCGACGCGCCGATCATCCACGTCCGCTGCCAATAACGTGCGATTCCGGTGACGATCGCCGTGCCCAGGAGCACCGCAAAGTACTCCCATAGCAGCGGATGCGTGATCGTACCGGCTTCGAGCCGATTCACCACGGCCCGCAATACCACCGGCATGATCAGGCCGACGAACATGAAAACGACGGACAACGCCGATCCCGCGAGAAACCGTCGCCAATAGGGACGGGCATAATTGAAAAAGGACAGGAAGGGACGCCCGGGTATCGCTTTTCGGAAAGTGGAATCGCCGCTCACACCGATTTCGCCGGACGCAGTCCTTGGAGGTTCTGGACTAATTCGACCAAGTCTTCCGACTTGAATGGTTTAAGGAGGAATCCGTCCGCGCCCGATTCCTGAAACCTGGGGCGCGTGGTGTCTACCGGCTTCGCGGTGACGACGTAAATCTTGATGCCCATCAGCGCCGGGTCGGACTTCATTCGCCGACAGGCCTCCCAGCCGTCCATGCCCGGCATCGCAATGTCCAACAGGATTAACCCATACTCGCGGGTGGACACGCGTTGAAGCGCCTCTTCTCCCGAAATGCAAGGATCCGCCGTATAACCTTCCGTTTGCAAACACCGACACATGAACTTGAGGATTTCAGCGTCGTCATCCACGCACAGTATTCTCGTCCCGAGCGGTTCGGCGCCGATAATGCTCGCGTTCAGAGCATAATGAATGCCGCTGAGCAGACTGCTCTTGCGAAACCCGCGCTTGATCCGGGTCGCCACCAGCGAGCTATAGCGCGTATACAGTTCATCGTCGTTGGTGAGCATGATGATCGGTACGTGTCCGGTGGCCGGGTCGCTCAGCAGGTCGTCGAGCACCGTAGGGCCGTTATCGCCCGCCTCGATATCCACCAGGATGCAGTCCGGGCTGTACTTCTGCGCCAGCGAAATAGCATGCACCGGCCCCACGGCGTGGATCAGATTCATCCCTTCGGGCAGCAGCAAATTCTGGAACTGCGCGCTCAAGGCGCGGTCCTTCGTTACCAACTCGACCAGCACCTGCGTCTCGGACGGCACCGGCAATTCCGGCGCCGGTTTCGCGACCGCGTCGCGCCGAGCGGACGTCAGCGGCAGCGAGAATCGGAAGGTGCTGCCCTTGTCCGCCTCGCTCGTGACCGTGATGCGGCTGCCATGCAGTCGGACGATGTCCTGAGCGATTGACAACCCGATACCGGTACCGCCGTATTTCCGGGTCGAAGAGCTGTCATATTGATAGAACCGTGTGAATACCTTGTCGAGCGCTTCCGGCGGAATGCCGATGCCGGTATCGGATACGGCCACATTGACGGTCTCATCGCTTTGCCGAATCTCGACCGTCACACTCCCGCCATTCTTATTGAATTTCACGGCGTTCGACAGAAGATTGTTAAAAACCTGGCCCATCTTGCCCTTATCGCCTTCCACAAGAATCTGGTCGCCGGAGGCGACCACGTTGAGCATGATATTGCGGCTATCGGCGACCGGCTGGACCAATTGGAGACTGGCGCGCGCGCAATCCAGGACGTCGAACGTGTCGAAGACGATGGTCTCGGCCCCGCGGTGCAGGCGAGAGAAGTCGAGAAGGTTCTCGATGAGGGTCACCAGCTTTTCGACGTTACGGAGGCTGATCCCGAGGTATTCTTTCTGCACTTCGTTGATGGGACCGACTTTCCCATTGAAGATCATGTCGGTATAGCCCATCACCGCTACCAGGGGCGTCCGCAGTTCGTGGGAGACATTCGAGAGCAAATTCGTCTTCATCTCGTCCAGCGTCTTCAATTCATCGTTCGCGGCATGCAGACGTTCCCGTGCGCGCGTAACTTCCTCCAGTGACAACTGAAGGTTGTCGAGCAATTGGGCGTTGCGAATGGCGACGGCGACGTGGGGCGCCATCTGTTCCAGAATCTCGACGTCACGTTTCGTGAACCCATCCGCGCGCTGGGTGCCGAGATTGAGAGTGCCGATGATGCGGCCGGTCGCGTACAACGGCACACAGAGACAACTCCCCATCGCTGCGGGAAACTCGGCGGCAAAAAGCGACGCCGGAGCGCCCAGATCATTGACCACCAGACACTGCCGCTCCCGTGCCACCCAGGCCGAACAAGAGTGCTCGTCCGTCACACTGGTGAGACGTCCGGGCCCCTTCTCCGATTCCGGCCACAATTGCCGCGTGCTGAAAGATTCGCCGCGATCGCTTAAGAGGGCCAGCGCCGCGAAGTCGAAGTCCACGAGTTTGTGCACTTCGACGACCAGACTCTCGTACAAACGTCCCGCTTCCAGGCTCGAATTGATGACGTTGGCAATCTGGTTGACGGCGCTTAGCCGTTCGGCGCGTTCCCGGACTTCGTGTTCGAGCCGGACATTCTTGGTCACGTCGCGGAAAATTCCCTCGAGGCCCACCACACGGCCTTCGTCGTCGTGCACCCGGTTGCCCGAAAGCTCGACGCAGATGGCGCGGCCGTCGTGACGCTTCATCCAGATACGGGAACGCTCAATGAACCCCTTCTGTTGAAGTTCCGAAGCGATGCGCGCAAAGTCGGCGTCCTCCTGGAACAAGGTGCGTAAGTCTTGTCCAGTGGCGTCGGTGGCGCTGGTGAATCCGAGTATTTCTACGCCCGCAGGATTCAGGAAGCCGACGATGCCCTCGGAATCGGACTGGAAAATTCCGTCCCGCATCGAGGTGACCAGGCTGCGGTATTTCTCTTCTGACTCTTCGAGTTGCGAAATGTTGCGCTTGAGCGCCAGCGCCATCTTGTTGAAGGACGAGGCCAATTCCTCGATTTCGTCGCCGGTCCGGATTTTGAGTTTCAATTCGAGGTCGCCACGCTCGATGATTTGAGCGCCTTCGTTCAGCAGCGAGACCGGCAAAACAATGTTATTGTGCACGTGGCGGTAGGCGTTGAGCGATAAAAAACCGACAATCAGGGCCCACACCCCGAAACACAACAGCGCCCAGAGATTGATGACGGAGAAAACTTGCGACTCCGGCCGATATACGGCGACAAACCCCTGGTTGTAGCCGAACACACGATGGAAGGCCAGCAGTACATCCTGGGACGTGTTTCCCACCGCGTAATGGGACAGATCCAGAATCGTCCCGCCGACTCCGGATGTGCGCCCGATCTCCCTCGCCAAGCGGGCATCCAGCGGCTGCGTCACTAGGATCGGTGCGGTCGCGGAAGCGTCGGGCGCCAAGTGTAAGACGTAGAATTGCTCATCCCGACTATAAATAATCTGATAGTTGTCCACCGGCTGAACACCCGGGGACCGCTGGGTACCCCCTCCCAGCACATAGTTAATCAGCGGCTGGATATTGACGATTTCGGAAACGTACCCGACACATTGTCCCGTTCCCGGCGTGAAGATGGGCGCCATCGCCTGCGCCGTGAACTCGTTGCTCGCCTGCTCGTAGTCGGCGTCAATAAACGTGGCGCTCTGGATTTTCCCCACCCAATCGAAAGGTCTCGGATCGGCATCCTGCCACGGTCTGGTGCCAAAAAGCAGGCGTCCGCGGGCATCATAGACGCAGAAAATTGACGGGCCGTCCACGGCGCCGTTCGCTTCCTTTTGCAGACGCTCTTTCAGCGCGGCCCACGTGGGCAATTCATCTCGATTCTCGGTGGCTGGATCCGTCGCGGCCACGAACACCGATACCACGGCGGGGTCGCCGGAAATATCAAGGGCCAGTCTTGAGACGGTGCGAAGCCGCGCGTTGGCGGCCATCTGAAGTCCGTCCGCGGTTTTCTGCGCGGCCGTCGCCAGCGCATCCTCAGTGGCTTTCTTTTGTCCTTCGCGTGCGGAGAGGTAGGCTACCAGGAGCGCCAGCGTCGTAGGCAGAATCCCCACCCAAAGTATGGAGGTCAGAATTTTCCGCTCGATTCCTCGAGTGGCGGCGCGGGTTCGCATGGTTATCCATCGGAGTGGTTAGTCAACGACACGGCCTCGACCAATCAGCTCTCTCACCTTTTCCAATAGCTGGTCCACTTTGAACGGCTTGGCGAGATACTCGTCCGAGCCACACGCGAAGATACGCTCGATGTCCTGCTCCTTCGTGAGACAGGTCACTGCCATGATCGGCGTGCTTCGCGTGAGCTCATTCTCGCGCAACGCTTTGCAGACTTCAAATCCATTGATTTCCGGCATCAGAAAATCAAGCAGGATTAAGTCTGGGGAAAGCTGTGCCGCCTTGAGGCCGACCTCCGTCGCATTGCTCACTTTTATCAGTTCAAATCCTTCGTCCGTGAGAATCTTCTCCATAAGCGCCAACGCGTCGGGATCGTCGTCCACGATCATCACCCGTTTCTTGCTGGGGCCCTTCTCGCGCGGGAACATGTCGTACTTCTCGCGGAAGCTATCTAAATCCCGTTCGAGAATCCGGTAGTGACCACCAGGCGTGCGCGAAGCCTTAATCAGACCTTGCTTAATCCAGTTCTTGATGCTGTGGTGGGTTACATGGCAGATTTTCGCCGCCTCAAAAGTCGTGTATGCTTTCTGTTCACGGTCGCTCACGGCTCGTAAACCTCCCAAGGTGTTGGTCATGTGTCGTTAGGTTCTGTGGCTGCGAAATTCGCAGATTACTCATATTTTGTGAGAATTATAGCTTCATTTTCAAGCTATTGTCAAATCGCAGCTATTTCCGCAACGCTCACGTCTACGATCCTGCCAACAGGATTAACACTTTTTGCACCGTCTCAAGTTCCTGGGGACCCTGCCCCGGAGTGAGCAATTCCAACTGCCACGGGTAGAAGGACAAAACGACCCTGAATAAGCCAACGGAGAAGGCAATCGTTGCAAGGGTGAATCCCGCAAGAATCCCGAAGTACCTGCGTAGCAGGCAAATATACGCCCGCCGTCGGCTTTTTCGGGCAGCCCGAACAAACTCAGCGGAGTTGGCCGTGTCAGCGGCGTGGTCCCGCCGAAGCGAAAGTATCCATGGCAGCCGAAGCGCCGGATACAAAAGCCCGACTACCACCGAGGCGGCTACCAGCAGCCACCAAAACCTGGCCACCACCGGCATCCGGTCCGGGAACGGCCCCTGCCAGCGAAAGACGAAGACCAGGGTTGCAAGGATACCAAATAGCACGAGTGGCGGAAGGAGAAACCCTATCTGCCCGAGACGGCTATGTGAGAGCGTCAGCGCCGAAGTACTTCTCAAAAGACTTTTCGAGAGAAGAAAGAATGGCAGATACACGCCTATCAATACGACCGCCGTCTTCCAGGACAAATCCAATGGGAACCCCAGGGCCGTCCGCTGACGCTCGATCCGCTCGTAGCGCTGGTCCTCGAACTCGCGCAGGACGCCGAGCGCCGCCTCCAGCCGGGATCGCAATTCGTCTTCGACGACCGGCGGACCATTCTTCGCGCTATCCGCCATCTGCTCGCGCAAGGGAAGAACCGAAAGCCGAATGTTTACTCCCGCAAGGGCTTGCAGGCTTCCCGCGTCGGTAGTTTCCACCAATCGCTGTCCCATCTCGTCAATCGTGTGCAGCCAAGTATCCCATTGACTGTGGTGCTTCTCGGCAAAATCGGTCTTGGCTCGCTCGACCATCAGATTCGCGTACCGCAAAAATACTTCGCAGCTTTCACCTACGTTCTGCCGCCGGAGCTCCGCATAACGTTTCCCACTCTCGGACAGTCCGGAGAACCAGAGGGGTTTGGGAAACGAAATGCGGCGTTCGCTGCGGTTCACCTTTTCGATCAACCCCACCGACTCGCCAATCTCGGCCTTTTCCTGGTCCACCCAGGGCAGCACCGCCGCTTCCAAATAGCTGGGCAGCGCATTTTCCGGATCTCGGATGGACGCTTCCCGGAAACGTTCGCGCGCCTCGACCGGACGGCCGGTAAAGAATAGACGGCAACCGTAGCGTACGGCCAAAGTCGGATTTTGCGGGTCGAGCGCGTAGGCTTTCTTGTAAATCTCGAGCGCCACCTCGTCCTCCTCCCTTTCCGCGAGCGCCTGTACATACTTGGGCGTGGGCCGTCCGCGCTTAGCCTCGTCACGCTTGACGGTTTGCTGAAGCACGGCCCGAGCCGATTCCGGCGCCATGGTTAGCGCGCTCAGATATTGCGCCTCAGTCAGCTCGTGACGCAGAAAGTACTCTGCAACCCAGAGCATCGTCGCCAGGAATAGGCTCGACGTAACGCATAGGCGAAACGCGCGGCGGGAGCGGCGGGCGCCGATTTGGTCTCCGCCGTCGCCATACTCCGGAAAGACCGGGGGCGTCGGAGTCACCCCTCCGCTCCCATCAATGCCCGCGCGATGCGTTTGCCTTCCTCCACACCCGGCTGATTAAAAGTGTTCACGTTGTAGAGACGGCCCGCCATGGCCGTTTCCACTTCGAGCATGTATAGGAGCTGCGCCACCGTATGCGCATTCACGCAGGGCAAGACGATCCGCACCACCGGTCGCTGGCTGATTTTCAGAGCATCCACCGTGCCGCGCAACTCGGCCGCCAGAAGTTTGTCCAGAGACGACCCGCGGAGATAGCCCAGCCGCTCGATGGACGTCAGAGATTGCGGTATCCGGGCATGCTGGTCGAAGCGCCGTACTTCGATGACATTGATGATCTTGTCGTTCGGGCCTTCGCGATAAAGTTGGATTTGAGAGTGCTGATCGGTCACTCCCAAAGCATTCACCGGCGTTTGTCCCGCGAATACATCTTGACCGTCCAGGCTCTGCCGTTTGCCCAGACTCTCGGCCCAAAGCTGGCGATACCAATCCGCCACGGCCCGCAACGCATCCGCGTAAGGCATCATCACGGAAATACGCTTCCCCTTGCCGGTGTCGGCCAAGTAGTGCACCGCGGCCCGCAGATAGGCGGGATTCTCCTGTAGACTCGCGGTCGCACAGCGTTGATCCATGGCGGCGCAGCCGGCGCGAAAACCATCCAGATCCATTCCCAGCACGGCGGCCGGAAACATGCCTACGGGAGAGAAGACCGAGAAACGTCCGCCCACGTTGAATGGGATCGTGAAGCTCTTCAATCCATAATGGTCGGCGACCGGATGGAGCAGGCTGGCGGGAACCTTTGGGGCCCGTGGGTTGGTGGTCACCACCACGTGGTCTTTCATCGCGGCGACCCCCAACTTGCGCTCGATAAGATCCACAACCACCATCAGCTGCGACATCGTTTCAGCCGTGTCGCCGGATTTTGAAATGACGTTGTACAGCGTTTTCTTCGGCGGGCAGAGACGCAGCATCGCACGAAACGTGGTGGGATCAATGTTATCCATTACGAAAAGTCGCGGACGCCCTTTCCGCGCCCCGCGGCTTCGTAAGTTATAGTACGGCGGCTTGAGCGCGGTCAGCAGGGCCGTCGCCCCGAGTGCCGAACCCCCAATCCCCAGGATGACCAGGTTCTCGTACTTCATCGCGAGAAACTGTCGCGCCGTTTCCGAAATATCCTTGAACACCGCGTCGTCCCGGTAAAGATCCCAGAATCCGATCTTGCCGTCGTCGCGCTCCCCGCGAAGGATTTCGTGCGCGGCGGCTACGCGGGGTTCCAATTCTCTCAATTCGCCCAGCCTGATGCCGTGGTCCGCCCCCACCGCCGCCGACTTGGCCCGCGTGATGTCAATTCGTATGTCGAGCTTCATCCTGTCCACCATGCTTTCTGTCAAAGAACTCGCGCAATGCCGCAAAGACGGTCCGCCGGGGACCGGTCACGATCCGCATACCGGGCAACGATTCCAAGAAAACCTTCCCGTAAAACTTGGTTACGATGCGTCGGTCCAACACGAGAATCGCGCCGCTGTCGCTTTTACGCCGGATCAACCGCCCGAAACCTTGACGGAATTTGATCACCGCCTGCGGCACCACGTACTCCATAAATGCATTGCCACCCCCGAGGTCAATGGCCTCGGCGCGGGCCTCTTGGATGGGTTCCGTCGGCACGCGGAAGGGGAGTTTCGGCAATATAACACACTGCAGCGCGTCCCCGGCAACGTCCACCCCTTCCCAGAAACTGTCCGTGGCGAACAACACGCTCGAGACATCTTCTCGAAACCGGTTCAGAAGATGGGTCCGCGCCGCCATGCCCTGCTTCAGCGCCGCGATTCCGGCCTGCTTCAAGTTCGGTTCGACCCGCTTGAACGCGAAATCAAGGGCGTAGAACGAAGTACACAACACCAGCGCGTGACCCTTCGTGATCGCCAACGCCTCGCGGATCAGACCGACGGCCTCTTCCAGGAACTCCTTGTCGTCCGGCGCCGGGATATCTTTCGGGATACACAGTAGCGCCTGTGACTGGTAATCGAAAGGCGAATCCAGCACCAGCGTTTCGACCGTTCGATCCGTCACTCGGTCCAGCCCAATCCGCGAGAAGAAATAGTCAAACTGCCGGCGCACCGAAAGCGTGGCGCTGGTCATGGCGAGTGTTTTCAAGTTGTTGAACACAAACTTCGCCATCGGTTCCGCCACCTCGAGGGGACAGCGCGCAAGCCTCACCAAGCGATCATTCTGCGCGTCAATCTCAATCCACCGAACCGTGTTCGGCTGGAGCGTGTCGCTGGTTCCTTCCGCCAGAACCGAGGCCGCCCGCAATAGCCGGTCGCGATACGCCAGGAGCTGCAGCATCTCCATCGCGAACGGCAGTTCATTCTGATCCGGTAATCGTTCGACGGCTTTCAAATATTCATGAAGCTTCGTACACAACTTCGCGCACGCCGTCACATCGTCTACCGTCGGCAACACGTACACCGCATGAAGATCGCGCAGGGCCGGCTCCGACAGGATATTGGGCGTCAGCCGCCACTGAATGTCGCGTCCGATCTGGCCGCAGCGCTCCGCGGCCAGACTGCGAATCGCCGCAAATGCCGTCGTCAATCCCTCGCGCGCTGTGGCCAATGCGGGCAACAATTCGTTGTCTATCAGGTCGAGGGCCTGATTAAGCTGTTCGTCCATTATCGAACTCCGTTCTTTGATCAACTTCATCTTGAGGTAAGGCAGCAGGCCGCGTTCCTGGCCGCGCTCGGGGCGAATGAACCGGCTGATCAATGCCAGCGACCCATTCCGAGTCGCCTCCACACCGAAATATTCCGTCGCCGAATCCTCGACACTGTGCGCCTCGTCAAAGATAACCCGATGATATGCCGGCAAGACCGCCATCGCCGAAAAATTCCCCATCTCGGCCTTGATCGCGATGTCCGAGAACAGCATGTGATGGTTTACGATCAGCAAATCCGCTTTGGCCACCTCGCGGCGCGCGCGTCCTACAAAACATTTCGCCGCGCAGGGGCACTGTTGCAGGCTGCACGTATCCGCCTCGGAACAAATGCTCTCCCAAAGTTCCCGCGGCGGAACAAAAGCCAGGTCGGAAAGGCTGCCGTCCGTAGTTTTCTCCGACCATTCCGCGATGGCGCGCAGGGTCTGGCGTTGGGATTCATCCTCGAACAACTCGGCCTCGGAAAGCCCGCGCTGAAGTTTCCGCAGGCACAGATAATTGTGCCGCCCTTTCACCAGAACGGCGGTGAACGGCTTCTTGACGCACTTCGCCAGTAGGGGGATATCCTTAAAGATGATCTGTTCCTGCAGATTGATCGTCCGCGTCGAGATCACCACCCGCTCTCGGTTCTGCACCGCCCACTGCACCGCTGGCACCAGGTAGGCCATGGTCTTCCCAACGCCCGTCGGCGCCTCGACCACGGCGATGCCGTCGTCATTGAATGCCCGTGCTATCGCTTCCATCATCCGGACCTGCTGCGGCCGCACTTCAAACTGCGGCAACAGGCGTGATAAGGCGCTGCCCGGCGCGAACGCGTTGGCGAGTCGTCCGGGATCCACCGTTTGTTTCGGCTTGTGCAGGAATGGCTCGACCACGACGTACACCCGGGTCACATCGCTATCCACGATGTACACCCCATTGCCCTGATGCCCGAATATCGAGGACAACTGCAGGTCCGCGTCCGAAGGTTCGAGGTCGCCGGAAGGATGGTTATGTAAGACCACCTCGCGCGGACCCGCCGCCTCCGGAAAGGCCGGCACCGCGCTCCCGTGCCCGCGACTTACCACGCGCACCTCATGCACCAGTCCGTCGCCGTTCAACGCGCCCGCAAAAAAGACCTCGCGGCCCCCGGCTTCGACAATTTCCTGCCGAAGCCGGCGCGACGCCTCCTCCGTAATTCTCTCACGAGCCGACTGGCCCACGCCCTCAGACATACACGACAACCGACTTTTTGCGCGGAGTTCCCAACTTGATACCTCACCCCACAAGATTGGCAGCGAACGGTATGTGTAGCGCCCGGCCTCCGCGCCGGGCGTAAGTGGCTAGCCACTAGTCACCTGCCACTAGCCACTGTCGTTTAATTCTATTCCATCGCTAGTCGTCGTCGCCAACTACTCAGGGACTCTCGACCTCCACTTGCACCGAGTCCACAAGCAATCCCGCGCTATCAATCGTGTCGGCGATCGAGCGCACGCGCAGATAGTTAATACCTAGTGGGTTCCGGTAGGCCGGTTTCAGATAGACGGTGGACGTGTCGTCAACGAAGACGACACCGGTATGGTTCGGCAAATCCCACTGAAGACGCAGCGTATGCCACGCATCAGGTTCCAAGACTTTGGCCAAAGAGATGTGCCCGTCTGGCCGGATAAGCAACGTAAGCGCGGCCTCGGTTTCGCCTGCAGGATCCGTCGGGTCGAAGAATCGGTCAAGCAAAGAAATCGCCGCCCCTCCAAAACCACTTCGAATCATAAGATGAATCCGGAGACTGCCCTTCATGCCCAGCGGGAAATTCCAGACCGCCCCGTCACCCGCCTTATCATCCGCGCGTCGAATGTGAAGGGCTTTCGCTCCGGGCTTCTCCGGGTGATCAATCAACACCGGCCCTTGAACACGATCCTGCCACCAGCCCGCGGCCGGACCAAACGGCTTGTAGACCGACCACTTGCCCAGCCCGGCGGAAAAGTCCTCCGCCTGCTTCGTTTCCACCAGCCAATCGGGATCGAACACGAACGTAGCGCCTGAACGGCCTTGTCCGGTCATGACCATCACTTTCCCATGCGGCGCCATATACGGCATCGGATAGGCCGTGCCCCGATCGCCGGTGCGTTGCGGCGCTTCGTTACGCGTAGGGTCGCGGTACACTTCGCGAAATCCGCGCCACGTCTTGCACTCGTCGCTGGAAATCGCGGCGTGCAGGATGTCGCGCCCGCCATACACACCCGCCCCATCCACACGCGGCGGCTTTTCGCACCCGTTCCAAAATACGAGGATGCGGTCATCGGGTAGGCGGAGCAGTCCGGCCGGCGCGTCCGTCGAAAGAAACGGCGACGGCTTGAGGGCGTCCCAATGTACGCCATCGGCGGAATAGGATTCGTAAAGATAGCCGGTCTCCGTGCGCGCGAGCATATACACGCGCTTGTCTTTCAGTTCGAGGATAACCGGTTCGCACGCCCCGTAGCCGCTTCCATTGAAATCCGTGTAGCACGGTGCCGTAAGCCGGGAAGGGGACTGGGACCAGGTCTCACCGCCGTCGTCCGAATAGACACACGTGATCTCATTCGCGCCCGTGGGGGGTCCTTCCGGACGACGCGCTATCCATTCCGCAAACGGCACGACGATCCGCCCGCGGCTGAGTTGCGTCACGCTGTTTATCGAACCGACGTACCCGGCGAACACCCGCTGGGGCGGATCCCACGCCTGGCCCTTATCACGGGTTTTCACGTGCCAGACGTCAATAAAGAAGTCCACCGCAATGGTGCGTCCCTCGCCTTCATGTCGCGCCACCATGGGAAAGACATGGTATTCACCCTTGGCATCCAGCAGCGGCAAAAACGCCGGCGGACCCTCGTACTCGAACCGGCGCTCGCCCCAGGTCGCCCCGCCGTCGCCGGAGACCTCCGAATAATTCCGATAAACGTTTCCGCCCAACCCCTCCGTCACGAAGCGCTTCAAGGTGCCATCGGGAAGCAAAAGCACACCATTCCCGCGCGGCCCCAACACCACCGGTCCCCGAACATCCGTCATCACAACTTTTTGTGCTTCCGGCACGCTATCGGCCGCGAGAACTGCGTTTGACAAGGCAAGCAAGAAAAGTCCCCAAGTACCCATCTGGATGTCGTGAAATGGAGCCACTGCTCGCATAGGAATCCCTCCATAGGGGTTTCAAG
>JACQVH010000268.1 GCA_016209895.1 Candidatus Hydrogenedentota bacterium
CGATCCGCGTGCGCAGATCCGTTCGCACGGGACTCGTGTCAGCCAATGCCAAAACGTTCAACGCTTCAGTCATCGTGTTTTCCGCTCCGGCAGCTTCGGAGTTGGCCAATAGCGAATTCACGTCCTCTTCGAGACCGGTTTCGTAAATCAATCGCGCCCGCACGTAGGCGTCGTAGTAAGCGCGCAGCAGAGCGAGTTGCCATCGCCAGTCTTGAGCCAATTCCGGCGCGGATGTCTCGAGTTGCTGCCACCAGGACAGCGTCTCATCCACGCTGGTATTCTGCGCCAGAGGTCCTTGCCAATTCTCTTCCAGGCGCATGATGCCGCGCACCGCCCGCATGCCCGTTTCCGACCCGAAGAAGAACCGCGCATACTCGCGCACGGTATCTCGCGGGTCGGTAGAGGGATACCAGCCCTGCGCGCACCACACGGCCTTATTGACGTCGTCGTGGCACCCGTCCGAGTATGCAACGAACCCGACGGCGTACTGCGCGTCCACATTGTGAATCTGCGCCATCGCCATTGGGCGCGGGTTGCTCGGTTCCCGACCCAACGTGTGCGCAAAGGCGCGGTCCCATTGGTCTACCGGGAATTGGCACCGCACGGAATGGGTGATGTCGGGATAACGGCGCACGGGATACTTATTCGGCGTTCGATTGCGCATTTCTGCGAGCGTCATCTTGGTCCATGGCCCATAGACCACGCCGGCCAGCCAGTCCGGTTGCTGCTCTTGGAGATACAGGAAGAAATAATTGTTCTCGTCCGGTTCGAATCCCTGATTCGAGACCCACACTCCGGCGGCCGGATGGTACGTCTTCAGCAACGCGGCCAAGTCCTCCAGGAACGGCATCACGAGCGACGGATGATTGTCTCCCGGGTCTCCACCGGGCACAAAGACACCGTCCAAGCGCGCGCAATCTTGGTAGAACGCCTCGTGATCTTGCAATGCCTGGTCCCTGAGCGTCACATTGTTCAAGTCGAACTGAGCCGGCGTCCACACCCAATACGCGATGTCGTAACGGGCGCACACCGCGCTCAGCCGCCGGGCCATTTCACCCGGTTGGACTTGAAAGTGCGGGCTGGCACTGGCATCAAACGGGATGTTCTCGATGGCGTTCGCGCCGAAAATAATCAGTTCCCGGATGTATTGTTCATATTGCGACTCGTCCCAGGCATCGTACGAATTGGCGGTATTGCGGTATCCGAGTTGGTGGCCGCGTAACGGATACGCCGGCGACGAGACCAGGTCCATGACCTTGGGAAAGCGGACCGACCCAGGGAACCAGTGCGAACTGCGAAGAATTTTGCCCGCGCCGTATAAGGCCCCGCGCGCGTCAGCCCCAATGATCCAAACGGTCGTTGCTGGTTCCGCCGTGTCTACGTGTATCCAATAGCCGTCTGGACGAAGCCCCGCCAAAACTTGCGCTGTCTGGCCCGGCAACGGGTGACCCCAACCGGGGTCGGTGTAGCCGGAGGTAATCACGATGCGCGGGCCGCTATTTGGCCAGGTCGTCTGCCTGCCCCAATTCAATCCCGTCCGTTTCTGGATTTCCTCGACTAACACGGTCGCGGCCATGGCTTCGGCTGGAGCTAGCTCACCAGAACGAACGACCACCGTGGCTCCGCTAAGGTCAACGTCCAAGCCAGGAACGTCGAGGCCGAGCGCGCTGTTGATCACCATCTGAATGTCCAACGCGTCTACGCCGCTGTCGCGATTGACGTTGGCATTGCCCTCGACCGGCAGTCCCAGGGCCGCGTTAATGACTACTTGCACGTCCACGGCGTCCACCGCAGCGTCCCAGTTGATATCACACGCTTCCGAGGCTACCGATCCAGACGCTGGTGATCCTAAGAGTCCGAAAGGAGTCGTAAGGAACAACAATGCAATGAATCGCCTTCTCATTACTTTCCGCTCTTGCATTCTTCCGGCGACCGAACCGAGCCGATGCGGGGCGGGCGGCGCTGCGAATCTGATCCTGTGTCGCCTCACAAGCGGAACTTCTCGTTCCATATTACTCTCACGCGATCAAGGTCAGTTCGGTCTGGTCTGCCAATCCGCACCTTCAGTATCGTTTTTTCGACCGTGACGAGACGGGATAACCTGATTGTAGACGGCTTTTTGAGACCAGCTTCTTCCCAATTGCATACTTGCAGGTCGAGAAGCCCGCGATGAGGTATGGATGTGATTCGGCATACGAGGCAATCGGGGTCGAGATCTCTCAAGATTAGAACAGGACGGGCTTTGGCACCCTGACCGGACGTGAACGGGAAACTACAAACATAAATCTCCCCGAACTCAACGGTACTGGTCATAGACGGCGTCTTCGTCTGAGTCGTCGCCCAGAAACTGCTCGTAAGCTGCTTGTCGCCATGCTGCATCCTCAGGGTCCAGGTCTACACAGACCATAACGGTCGCCTTGCCCCGCGCGGGCAGAGCGGCGGCAATTTCTGCGGGTAAGGTCAGAGTGGCGCTGCCATCGAGCTCGGTTTCAAATTCAACGGTTTTTTTCATGTATCTATCCTAGTCGCATCTGAGCTTTCGGTCAAGGCCCCGAGGCTTCTGCGCGCTGGATTTCATGTGTGGCCGACATTACACATAGTGCTTCGTTAATTCGGCTTTGAGATAGCCGAACGCCTCGTCCACGTCGTCGAAGAAGCGAAACAAATCGAGGTTGGCTCGGTCAATCACGCCCCACTTGGCCAGCGCCTCGAAATCTACAATCTCGCGCCAGTATTCGGTCCCGTAAACGAGGATCGGCATGTATTTGATGGTTTTCTCCGTCTGGACAAGGGTCAACAGCTCGAATAGTTCGTCCATCGTACCGTAACCGCCGGGAAACACCACCAGCGCCTTTGCCAAATAGAAGAACCAGAATTTGCGGACAAAAAAATAATGGAACTCGAAAGCCAACTCCCGGGTCTGGTAGCCGTTCGGAGCCTGTTCCATCGGCAGACTGATGTTGAAGCTGACGGAAGTGCCGCCCGCGCGGTGAGCGCCGCGATTGGCGGCTTCCATAATCCCCGAACCGCCGCCGGAACAGACGTAAAACCGCCTGGACTTGTTACCCAGCGACAAGGACCAAGTCGTTAGCTTTTCGGCCAGGCTCGCCGCGTCCTCATAGTAGCGCGCCATCTTCAAATCTCGTTGAGCCTTGTCGTAAGCGTCCCGCGCTTCACGGTCTGCTTCCGGGACGGTATTCAACTGAGCTCGGGCGGCCTTAACATTTGCCTCGGCAATGTCCCGGGGTAACGTGCGCGCCGACCCGAAGAAGACCACGGTGTTTCGCACCCCGGCGCGGCGAAGCCGGCTTTCCGGTTCGATGAACTCGCACATGACTCGGATGAGGCGCGCGTCTCCGCTATTGAGGAAATTCGGGTTCTTGTAAGACTTTTCCGGCCATTTGTCGGGGGGTGTAAGCGTCTCTTTCATTTATTTCCTTTCCCTTCCGTAATCCCGCAATTCGATAAGAGGAGGTACCCCATAGCCTACGCTGAGAGCGCATCCTGCTCAAATTTCTCGGCTGATTTTGAACTTCCCGCGGCGCAGGGAATGGCCGAACGACTTCAAGGAAACCAAGGACATCAACGACAGGGCCATTCCCGCCCCTCTGGAATCCGACGATCCGCAATTCGGA
>JACQVH010000253.1 GCA_016209895.1 Candidatus Hydrogenedentota bacterium
TCATTATACTTATTATACGTAGGTGGGCCGCTTCGCACCGCCCTCTCTCAAAGCGTTTGATACCAACTACCTAGCTTGACTTTACTCATTCTACGATGATATGTTCCCCGAATATCCCGAATCGGCTCAGCGTTGAGTTACATTATGCTAAAGAATCTTATATTAGTCGGCGACGGTATGGCCGATTTTCCCTTGCCCGAACTCGATGGGCGCACGCCCTTGGAGGTAGGCAAGACCCCCTCCATGGACCAGATGGCCCGCTCCGGTATTACCGGCCTTTTCTGTCCCATCCCGGAAGGACTTCCGCCCGGAAGCGATATCGGCAATTTGTCTCTGTTCGGTTACAATCCGCGTACCACCTTTTCCGGTCGCGCTCCTCTCGAAGCCGCGCGCCAAGGTATCTTGCTTTCCCCGGACGAGGTTGCCTTCCGCTGCAACTTGGTCACGCTCCAGGACGGCACCATGGTGGATTTCACGTCCGGCCATATCGCCAATGAAGAGGCTCACCAACTCATCCAATCGCTTAATCAGTCGTTGCCTGCCTTGCCCGCTAAATTCCACCCTGGGGTAAGCTATCGCCATCTGGCTATTGTATCCGCGCGGGGTGCCTCAGTCGAGGAACTGGTTGGCCTGAAATGCACGCCTCCCCACGATATCACGGGACAAGCCTACGCTCCACATTTGCCTGCCGGCCCGGGTGCGGATGTCATACACGAAATAATGCAACACTCCCAAGCGGTACTGCAAAATCACCAGATAAATCTGGCCCGCCGGCAGTCTGGCAAGCCTCCCGCCACCTCCGTTTGGTTATGGGGGCAGGGACGCTCTCCGAGCATGGAGAACTATAGCCAGCGATTCGGATTGGCCGGCGCCGTGATTTCCGCCGTGGACCTGGTGAAAGGGATCGGTGTATGCGCCGGGCTCGAGGTGGTGAACGTTCCCGGCGCCACGGGATATCTCGATACCGATTATGCCGGCAAGACCGCCGCCGCCCTCGAAGCCCTGGAAAGACTCGATTTTGTTTACTTGCACGTCGAAGCGCCCGACGAAGTGAGCCATGAGGGACGCATTGATCTCAAGATTCAGGCCATCGAAGACTTCGACGCCAAAGTCGTCGGCCCTTGTCTCGAACACGTGCGCACTCATGGGAACTGCCGGATGCTGGTGGCGCCAGACCACATCACCGCGATCCACACCAAGACCCATGCGACCGGCGCGGTGCCATTCGTGGTCTGCGGGGCCGGCATTGAACCCAACGGCGCGACGGCGTACAGTGAACGTGCGGCGCAGCAGACCGGACTCCACCTCGCAGAAGGATATCAACTGGTGCAGAAGCTGCTCCAGGCCGCGCATGATGAGCGATTAACGGCCAAGATGCTCGCCCAATAGTCGAGTGCCGCCGGGAGTGATACACATTGTCGCAGAAAGTTGAGATTTACGACACGACGTTGCGCGACGGAGCGCAAGGTCCGCGGATCAAGTTCTCGTCCGAGGACCAGTTGCGCATCGTCCGCGCGTTGGATGATTTCGGCGTACACTACATCGAAGGCGGCCAGCCCGGCTCCAATCCCAAGGCGGCGGAACTCTTCGAGCGAACCCGCGACATGAAGCTCAAGCAGGCCAAGATGGCCGCCTTCGGGAGTACCCGCCATCCCCGCGCCGCCGCCGAAGATGATCCGAATCTGAAGGCTCTCCTCGATGCCGGCACGGAAGTCGTAACCATCTTCGCAAAGTCTTCGCCCCTACATGCGCGTGAGGTGCTGCGCGTAACTCTCGAAGAAAACCTCGTAATTATCGAAGATTCTGTAGAGTATTTGCGCAGTCAGAAGCGACGGGTATTTCTCGATGCCGAGCATTTCTTCGACGGCTATTATGAAGATTCGGAATACGCGCTCACGGTATTGGAAACCGGCGCCCGGGCCGGAGCGGAGATCCTGGTGCTCTGTGATACCAACGGCGGCCGGTTGCCGTGGGAGATCGCGACCGCGATACGCGCGGTGCGCGCCCGACTCCCGGATACGCCCGTCGGGATTCATACCCACAACGACGCCGGCTGCGGCGTGGCCAACACGCTCAGCGCCATAGCCGAGGGCGCGGTCCAGATTCAGGGTACCATCAACGGATACGGCGAACGCACCGGCAACGCCAACCTCGTCACTGCGATCCCCGCGGTCCAACTCAAAATGGGGATAGCGATGGTGACGCCCGAACAACTCGCCGGGTTGACACACCTCTCGCACCTCGTGGCGGAGCTCGCCAACATGTCGCCGCGCGAATCCGATCCGTTCGTTGGCCGCGACGCCTTCACGCACAAAGGCGGGATGCATGCCGACGCGGTCGCGAAAGTGAAGCATAGCTACGAGCACATCAATCCGAGCCTGGTCGGCAATCGCACGCACATCAGCGTCAGTGAAGTGTCCGGGCGTTCGAGCCTGTTGCAGAAGGCCGCCGAATTCGGCATTGATCTGGAGCGCGACACGCCGCAAACGCGCCAGATTCTCAAGCGAATCAAGGAACTCGAAAACGAAGGCTACGAATTCGAAGGCGCGGACGCGTCGCTCGAACTCCTCATGCGCAAAGCCACTGGCCGCTATCGCACCTTCTTCACGCTCCACGGTTTCCGCACGAGCGTCGAGACCCGTGACGCCCGGCAGCCGTCGCTGTCCGAAGCCACCGTGAAATTGGAATTACCGGACGGGACCAAGATGCACACCGCCGCCGAAGGCGAAGGCCCCGTGGACGCGCTCAATAATGCCCTGCGCAAGGCCCTACAAAACACGTATCCGGAACTTAAGACCGTCCACCTCGAGGACTACAAGGTCCGCATCCTGGACGGTCAAGCGGGTACCCGAGCTAAGACGCGAGTGCTGATTGAATCCACCGATGGCGAGGATTCGTGGGACACGGTCGGCGTATCTGAGAACATCATCAGCGCGTCCTACCAAGCCCTCGTGGACAGCATCGAATACAAACTGCTCCGCGAACGCGGCCACGAAGGGTAGTGTGACCTGCTGAGTGGATGCCCGTCGGAATCGTCCGACCTGTCTGTCTGGTCCGACCCCGGCTACGCTGAAGCTGCCGTCCCCGCGATCTGCCGCAGGTGTTCCCACGAGTAAATCCCGGTCGAGTGTCCGTCGCTCCAGTGGATGCCGATGGCGTAATTGCCCAGGGGTTGAACGTGTTCAACGCCGATATCGGCGGGAATTTTCGCAACATCGAGGAGTTGCTTCCCCGTAACTTCGTCAATGCACTGCGCGCAACGGCACGACGCGCGCACGTCGCGATTGGCCAGCTTACTGACGGCGCCGTCGGGCCACCGGATTTGGAGAAAACCCGAGTCAACGGAAACCACGGGCTGAGGGACACGCTCGATGCGCCGCTTGCCGACTTCGCGATGGACATTGGCCGACAGTTCCGCGAGCGGCGCGAAGTCGGCCCCCGCGTCACGCCGCTCGACGTTCGACAGTCCATAGACAATTGGCAACTCGGCGAGTGTGTTCAATCCAAAGCGCTCCTTCAGACTCCGTGCGCTCGACCCGAAAATGTAGTGCTTCTTTGCGCAGTTGTCGCAGACGAAATAGCTCATGTTCTCCACCAGCCCAAGCACGGGCACGTTGACCTTCTCGAACATGAGGATGCCCTTGGCCACGTCCACCAGGGAGAGCGAATGCGGCGTGGTGACAATGATCGCGCCGTCGAGCGCCGCCTGCTGTACGATGGTAAGCTGAATGTCCCCCGTGCCCGGCGGCATGTCAATCAGGAGATAATCGAGGCGGCCCCAGTCCGTCTGCTGGAGAATCTGCTGGATGTATCCCGAAACGATCGGCCCGCGCAGCACTGCCGGCGACTCGCCCAGCAAGAAGCCCAGAGACATGACCTTCAGTCCGTCCAAATCCACCGGCACCAGCATATTCTCCCGCACGTACAACTGCGGGTGATGCACATTGAACAGCGTAGGGACCGACGGCCCGTAAATGTCGGCATCGAGCAGACCGACCGACAGTCCTTCTCGCAGCATCGCCCGAGCCAGCAACGCCGCCACGGTGGATTTCCCCACGCCGCCCTTGCAGGACGACACGGCCAGCACGGCCTCGACCTGTTCGAGCGTGTTGATCGCCGGTCCGCGACGCTGCCGGGCCGGCAACGCGGTGAACTCGACCTCGACGGAAGTGACTCCCGGCAAGGCCCGCACCGCCTTTTCGCACTGGGTGCGGAACGATTCCTTAACCGGGCACGCCGGGGTCGTCAATTCCACCACGAAGCGGACGTCCCCGCCGTCAATCCGGACATTCTTGACAAAACCCAACGAAACAATGTCGCGCCCCACATCCGGATCAACGATGTGACGCATCGAATCAAGCACCTGCTGTTCACTAACCATGAAGTAACCTCAGTACACCGGGTAGCATAAGTGGCCATTGTAGCGGAGAAGGGTGAGGAAGGACAAAGGGATGCAGGGTTTAGGGTTCAGGGTTTCGGGGTTCGGGAATTGGGGCGGGGAGCTTTTTGCGAAACGAGGGTGTAGCTCCCATTTGCAATGGGAGTTCCTTTACGGATCAGGCGAATAGCAGTGTTTTTGCGAAACGAGGGGGGAGGGGAGAAGGCTGAAGGATGAAGTGTGAAATGTGAAAGGCAATAGGCGGGTCA
>JACQVH010000251.1 GCA_016209895.1 Candidatus Hydrogenedentota bacterium
GGTGGGCTTCGCTCGGAATGACAGGTGGGCTGTGCTCGGAAGGACAGGTGGGCTGCGCTCAGGATGACGGCAGGGCTTCGCTCGGAAGGACAGAGGGGCTGGGTGGGTGAGAGTCTTTGTCGTTCCGGCAGGCGCGTCAGCGAGGTGCGGACGGTGGGACCGTTTCGAACAACAGTTTGTTGGCGTCGAGCTTGGGCGTGCGCCTTGAGAGGTGAAGCATCTCGATACCCACGACTTTGTTGTCTGTGTTGTAGTCCACAATGATGCCTGGACTCACCTCTGCTGAGTCCACGATATCGGAGTCATCGAGCGTGAGGTACAGGGCATCGGCTTGCTGATCAACTTTCAATATCAACACTGACTCACTCTACCCCCATGTCCGTATCGGTTGCCTCTTTTTCGGGATCGGGAGAGGGCTTGTCGGGTTCCGGGCCGCCGGTGGCTTCGTCTTCTTTTTCTTCGGCGATGGCGCGGGCTACGGCGCTGACCTTGGCGCCTTCGGTGGGGGTCATGATCTTTACGCCTTGGGTGTTTCGGCCGATAGCGCGGATGCCTTTCACGGCGGTGCGGATCACGATGCCGTCGGTGCTGACAACGACGATCTCGTCGCGGTCGTCCACGGTCAGCATTCCGACGACGTTGCCGTTGCGTTCGGAAGTCTTGATGTTGATGATACCGGAGCCGCCGCGGTGTTGCAGACGATATTCGCCGACCTGGGTCCGTTTGCCATAACCTCTTTCGGTGACGCTGAGGACGGTCATGTCGTCGCGGGCAATCGAAACGCCGATTACGCGGTCTCCTGCTTCGAGGCGAATACCGATCACGCCGTGGGCGGAGCGGCCCATGGGTCGCACGTCTTTTTCGGGGAAGCGGATGGCCATGCCGAGATAGGTGGCGATGAGGATGTTGTCTTCGCCGGAAGTAAGCTGCACCTCAATCAGTTCATCGCTTTTTTCGAGGTCAATGGCGATGATTCCCGCCGCGCGCGGATTGCTGAACGCAACCAAAGGTGTCTTTTTGACGGTACCGAGGACGGTGACCATGAAGACCATCTTGCCTTCGTCGTTCAGGTCGCGTACGGGCAGCGAGGCGGTTACTCTTTCCTCGCCCTGCAAATCGAGCAAGTTGACGATGGCGCGTCCGCGCGCGGTACGGCCGGCCTTGGGCAATTCGTGCACTTTGCGCCAGTGGACTCGGCCCTTATTGGTGAAGAACAGCAGGTATTGGTGCGTGGAGGCGATGAAGAGGTCTTTCACAAAATCCTCTTCTTTGGTGTCCATACCGGCGATGCCCCGGCCGCCACGTCGCTGCCGGCGATAGGTGCTGACCGGCAGGCGCTTGATGTATCCCTCGTTGGAAATGGTGACCACCATGTCTTCGTCGGCGATGAGGTCCTCGACCGTGAAGTCCATGGCCTCGCCGAGAATCTCGGTGCGGCGGTCATCGCCATATTTTTCTTTGACCGCGATGATTTCCTTCCGCACCTCCGCGAGGATGGTGCGTTCACTGCTGAGGATGTATTTGAATCGTTCGATCTGTTTGAGGACTTCGACGTACTCCTCGTCAAGCTGTTCGCGTTCGAGCGCGGTGAGGCGGCGCAGGCGCATGGCTAGGATTTCATTGGATTGCCGGTCCGTGAGGCCGAACCGCAGGTTGAGGCGCTCGCGGGCCATGTCGGTGTCGTCGGAACCGCGTATGATGGCGATGACTTCGTCAATGTTATCTACGGCGATCTTGAGTCCCTCGAGGACGTGGGCGCGGTCCTCGGCTTGGCGCAAATCGTGTTCGGTGCGTCGTTTGACGATCTCGGCGCGGTGACGGATGTAATGGAAGATCATTTCGGCCAAAGACATCACCCGGGGCGCGTTGTTGACGAGGGCCAGCATGAGGATGCTGAACGTGTCCTGCATTTGCGTTTTCTTATAGAGTTGGTTCAAGACGACCTGCGGCTCGTCGCCCTTGCGGACCTCGACGACAATGCGCATCCCTTCGCGGTCCGATTCATCGCGCAGATCGGTGATGCCTTCGAGTAGTTTCTCGCGTACCAAGGCGCCGATGTTTTCAAGGAGGCGCCGCTTGTTCACCTGGTAAGGAATTTCGTAGACAATAATGCTGTCGCGGTTCGTGGTCTGGTTGTGTTCGACGCGCGCTTTCGCGCGTACCACTACCCGACCTCGCCCGGTCATGTAGGCCTCGGCCAAACCTTCGGCGCCGTAGATGACGCCGCCGGTAGGGAAATCGGGACCCTTCACGAATCGTAGCAGGTCCGGCGTGGTGGCGTCGGGATTATCAATCATGTGCACGATGGCGTCGCAGACTTCGCGGAGATTGTGCGGCGGGCAACTCGTGGCCATGCCGACGGCGATGCCGCTCGATCCATTTACCAGTAGATTGGGAATTCCGGAAGGGAGTACGACCGGTTCCAGCAGTTTCCGGTCGTAGTTGTCCTGCATGTTGACGGTTTCTTTGGCGATGTCGGCCATCATTTCGGCGGCGATCGAGGCCATTCGCGCTTCCGAGTACCGCATGGCGGCCGGGTTGTCGCCGTCCACGGACCCGAAGTTCCCTTGGCCGTCAATGAGGGGATAACGGAGGTTCCAGGGCTGGGCCATGCGGACGAGGGCGTCGTAGATGGGGCTATCGCCGTGGGGGTGGTAGCAGCCCATGGAGGCGCCGACGAAGGCGGCGGATTTGCGATAGGGGCGGTTGCTCTGGAGCCCGAGTTCCTGCATCGCGTAGAGAATCCGGCGATGCACCGGCTTGAGTCCGTCGCGCACGTCGGGCAGGGCACGGCTGACGATGACGCTCATGGAATAGTCCAAGAACGAGGTCTTCATTTCCTGCTCGATCGGAATGGGCAGAATACGTTCGGTCGGGGTGTCCATCATGGTCCTTTATTTGCTTCGGGCATCATGCCGTGGTGGCGCGACTAATTACCAGACTCCCATCGCGAATGGGAGCTCCGCAATCGCGCCGTTCAAATGTCCAGGTTGCGGACTTCGAGGGCGTGCTTCTCGATGAACTCTTTGCGGGGTTCGACGAGATCGCCCATCAAGGTGACGAAGATAACTTCGGCGGCGCCTTCGTCTTCGGCCATGACTTTGAGCACGGTGCGCCGAGCGGGGTCCATGGTAGTCTCGTGGAGTTGATCGGGGTTCATTTCCCCCAGGCCTTTGTAGCGTTGAATTTCGAGTCCTTTCTCGGCCAGTTTCCGCAAGTGGTCGCGCAGTTCGAGCACGTTCATGGTTTCGATTTCCAGGTCCCCATCCTGGTGCTCGACGCGGAAGGGCGCGGCACCCAGGGACGCAATGGGTTCGTCGTGGCTGTGCAGTACGGAGAACTCGTGGCTCTTGAAGAACGCGAGGTCGGTCTGGTGCTCGCGTCGCACGATTTTTGCGCGTTCTCGTCCGTTGCCATTCGCGTTGCCGTTCTCGCCCATCTCGGTTTGTACGGCGGCGGTATTGATCAAATCCGCTTCGCGTCCGAACAGTTCATCCAACTCGGCCTGACTCAGTTTTGCGGGGTCGAGGCGCTTTTCCTTCGGCAGCGCGAGGCATTTGGCCAGGGAGTCTTGGGTGACGCCATAAATTCGCAAGAGGCGCGTGAACATTCGCTCGCGATCCTGGGCGGCTCGGAGACCGCGCAGAAGATTGCGCAGATTGATGTTCGCGCGTTTTCCGTTTTCTCCGGCCGAGGAAACCTTATAGGAGTCCAGCAAAGTCTCGAATAGGAACTTTTCCATTTCCTCTTCGGTATTGAGGTATCGAGATTTCTTCCCTTTGCGGACGAGGAACAGGGGCGGCTGGGCAATGTAGAGATGGCCGCGTTGGATCAATTCCGGCATTTGGCGGAAGAAGAAGGTGAGGAGCAGCGTGCGGATGTGCGCGCCGTCCACGTCGGCGTCGGTCATGATAATGACTTTGTGGTAGCGGAGGTTTTCGATCTTGAATTCGTCTTTGCCGAAGCCGGTGCCGAGGGCGGTGATGAGCGCGCAGATTTCTTCGTTGTGCAGCATCTTGTCTTGTCGGGCTTTTTCGACGTTGAGGATTTTGCCTCGAATGGGCAGGATGGCCTGAAACTTGCGGTCCCGGCCCTGTTTCGCTGAACCGCCGGCGCTGTCGCCTTCCACGATATAGAGTTCGCAGAGGGCCGGATCGCGCTCCGAGCAATCGGCCAGTTTGCCGGGCAGTGAGCCCGAATCAAGCACACCTTTGCGGCGGGTTAGATCGCGGGCTTTGCGGGCCGCCTCGCGGGCCCGGGCCGCTTCCAGTGTTTTGTGGATAATCCGGTTGCCGACGGTGGGGTTCTCTTCGAGATAGGTGTTAAGACCTTCGGTGACCAGCGACTGTACAATCCCCTTCACTTCGCTGTTCCCCAATTTCATTTTGGTTTGGCCTTCAAACTGGGGATTGCGAATTCGAACGGAGATGATAGCGGTCAAACCTTCGAGGGTGTCGTCACCGGCGATCTGCACCTCGCCCTTTTTGAAGAGGTTGTTCTTCTTGGCGTAGTCGTTCAAGGCTTTCGTGAGGGCCGCCTTGAATCCGCTCAAGTGCGTGCCGCCCTCGTGGGTGTTGATGTTGTTGGCGAAGCTCGAAATAGTCTCGGAGTAGGCGGTCGTATATTGCAGGGCCACTTCGCACTGGACCTTGTCCCGTTCGGCTTCGAAGTATATGGGCTTGCGGTGCAGCGGCTCCTTGTTTCGGTTCAGATACAAGACGTATTCGCTGATGCCGCCCTTATATTGCATGACGACCGGTTCTTCTTCGGTACGGTCGTCTTCGAACGTGACCTTGACTTCTTTGTTGAGGAACGCCAACTCCCGCAGGCGGTTCAGGAGGGTCTCGGCGTTGAACGAGGTCTCTTCGAAAATCTCCGGGTCGGGTTTGAAGGTAACCCGCGTACCGGTGGCGCGAGATTTACCGCGTTTCTCGATCGGGCCGTCGGGCTTCCCTCGTTTGAAGGAGATAAAGTGGATGAAACCGTCGCGTTTCACTTCCACTTCGAGCCATTCGGAGAGCCCGTTGACTACGGAAATCCCGACGCCGTGCAAGCCGCCGGACACTTTGTAGGACGCGTCGTCGAACTTGCCGCCGGAATGTAGGATGGTCATAACGACTTCGAGGGCGCTCTTATTTCGGAATTTGGGGTGGTTGTCTACCGGAATGCCGCGTCCGTCGTCAACGACGGAGACAGTATTATCAATATGTACAGTTACGTCAATTTTCGTACAAAAGCCCGCGAGTGCCTCGTCTATGCTGTTGTCAACTGCTTCATACACAAGGTGATGCAGGCCTCGGGTGCCGGTGTCGCCAATGTACATGGCGGGCCGAGTGCGGACGGCCTGTAAACCCTCTAAGACCTGGATTGAATCTGCGGTATATCTGTCACCTGCCATGCTCCGAGATTACCTTATCCCTTCTATCCCCACGACGCATTTTTTGGATGTGAATATTGTATCAGAAGCTGGTCTAAAATACAACGAAAAACGCAACATTTTGGGCACGGATCAGGGGGGTCATACGCCAGGTTGTGAGTTGGTACGGAGTTCCGGTTGGCGAGTGGACTGAAGCCGAAGTATGTATTTTGGAGTGCGCAAACTTGCTTGCGTTTTTGAGGAGTGAGCTTGCTCGCGACTGGTGTGCTGACAGTTGGAAATGGGAGAAGTCTGGTGATTGAAAACGGGGAGCAAGCTCCTCCTATTATAGCGGCAGCAAGCTCCCGCAGTCCAAAGAGCGGGAGTACTATGGCTACGGGTTTGGTTTGGTTTCCTTTTCGCGTCGGAGGGTGATAAAGATGTCGGAGATGAGTTCGTGGCCGGACATGCGGTTTACGCGTTTGATGATGTTCCATTTGTCATATGCGAATTCATTCATCCAAACCGGGCTGTCGGCTTCGATATAGAGTTTGTTTTCGCGCACGGTTTTGGGTTCGCCGTGAATGGCGAGCGATTGACCGGCGATTTCCGGCCATCGTTCCCAGATTTGCGCTTGTTCGAGTTGCTTGCCGAGTTTCGTGGACTTCTTTAGCGAATCCAGAATTTCTCCAACGCCCATTGGTTTATCGCGTTTCAAGTCGGCCGCCTTGCATTAGGAAATGAGCAGAAGCGCGCTGAGCACTGGGGAGGCTCGCGTTCAGATTGGTGGTGGTCAGGACGCATTGCACGTCGGGGTGGATGGAATCCAGGAGTCGTTCCGCGCGCGCGGCATCCAACTCGGCCATCACTTCGTCCAGCATGAGGATAGGATACTCGCGGGTGCGGTCGTGCACCAGTTCGATTTCGGCCAGTCGCAGCGCGAGGGCTGCGGTCTTCTGTTGCCCTTGGGACGCGAAAATACGCGCGGGCTTGCCGCTGACATAGACTTCGAAGTCGTCGCGATGCGGACCTCGATTCGTTACGCCTTGGCGGAGGTCTGAGTTGCGCGCTTTGAGGAGGGTCTTGGGGAGCGCGGCGGCGTCGGGGACATCCGGGTGATATCTAATTTCGACGGGCTCGTCGGGCGCGATGTGCGCATAGGCGCGGGTGGCGAGCGGGGCGAGGTCGCGCAGGAACTTGCGGCGTTCTTCGATTAAGACGGCGCCGTGCCGTGCGAGTGGTTCGTCCCAGGCCTCGAGTTGCGGGAGGTCCGGAGTGGGCTGCCGCAGGAGTTGATTCCGCTGGCGCAGGACTTGGCGATATTGCTGAAGGGCGGCGAGATAGCTCGGTTGCAGTTGCGCCATTTCCATGTCGAAGAAGCGTCGGCGTACCGAGGCGGCGCCTTGAATCAACGCGATGTCTTCGGGTGAAAAGAAGATGATGTTTGCGCGTCCCAGGAGATCGCTGACGCGGCTGAGGGCGACATGGTTCACCTTGATACGTTTGGTGCCCTGCCACCAATTGACTTCGATACGTACTTCGCGGTCGCGACGCGCTACTTCCGCGCGAATTTGGAACCGGTCATGGTTATGTCGAACCAGTTCGGATTCGGTGTTGGTACGGTGGCTCTTCGAGGTGACGGCAAAATAGGCGGCTTCGAGGAGCGACGTTTTACCTTGGGCATTGCGACCGTGAACGATGTTGACGCCGGGGATGGGAAGGAATTGCAACTCACCCAGGCAGCGGAAACCGCTACAGGTTAGTTCATTCAGGCGCATACTGTGGTGCGCCAGTCAATCAAGATCGGGATTCTAGAAGATGTACTCCGGTTCGAGAACGGCTTCGTAGTTGACTTTGCGATCGGACAGGGGGAATGTAATCATTTCGAATACGCCCGTGGAGGTGCGCATGAGCGCTCGAGCCGTGCCCAGCACCGGGACGACGCCGAGGAGGTACGCGAGGGGTTTGCCTTCTTTGAGCTTCCGGTCAAAGGTGACGGGGACTTCGGCCCAACCGAACATGATATTGGAAAGACCGCGTCCGAGTTTCGTGAGGGCCTTCTCCATTCCGGTGGGTCGTGGAAGTTCTTCGTCCGGGTCGTAGCTTTGCGCCCAGACGGGGCCGACCTGCACGATGAGCGCCGCCGCTAATATGATGGAAACAGCCTTGAGCCAGACCTGCTTTTTCATAAGCACCCCAACTTTCTCCCTTTTAACCTCAACCGGGGTCGAGAGTTCCGACGTGAGATGAGTCTAGCACGGGGGTTCGGAGTTGTCAATTGTTTTCAAATAAGCAATGAGCAACGAGCAACGAGCAATGAGCAATGAGCAACGAGCAACGAGCAA
>JACQVH010000249.1 GCA_016209895.1 Candidatus Hydrogenedentota bacterium
CGGAGCAAGTCAGCGACCACGCCAAGGAAGAGCGATGGCGAGCCGTGATGGAAGTCCAAGCGGGGATCACCGGCGAGCAGAATCGCGCGCGCGTGGGATCGCGGACGCGAGTTTTGGTTGAAGGCTGGGATGAAGAACGCGGGCAATGGTTCGGTCACAGTCCGGCGGAGGCGCCGGAGGTGGACGGTCGCGTGTATGTGAAATCGCGCGTTTCTTTGACCGTGGGGCAATTTGTCCCGGTGGAGATTACGGCGGCGGCGGTCTACGACGTCTCTGCCGGCGTGATCGACGCGTAATGCCGGTCAGCACCAACGCGCATATCTCGCATGGTCTGAGCTGGATACTGGAGATCAATCCGAAGTCCGTGCTGGACGTCGGCTGCGGTTTCGGCCTGTGGGGGTTCCTGTGTCGCGAATATCTGGATGTCATGAACGAGCGCGTTCAGCCCACGGAGTGGCAGGTTTGCATTGATGGGATCGAACTCTTCGAACCGTACATCCAGGCGCATCAGCGCGCCCTTTACACGAACATTACCATCGGCGATATTCGGGAACTGGCTCCATGTCTGACGGAGTACGAGCTCATCATCGCGGGAGATGTCATTGAGCATCTGCAACGTAAGGAAGGCGAGCAAGCGCTCGAGGTCCTTTATGAAAAGGCGACCAAGGCCCTGCTGGTCAACATTCCTCTGGAAGGCAATTGGGAGCATCCGGAGCGTCATGGGAATCCCGGCGAACTTCACCGCAGCACTTGGTGCGTGGAGGACTTTGCTCCTTTTGCAGCGGTTTATAAGACGTTCACGCTGCCCTGCGGCACGTATGGAAGCTTTCTGTGCCGAAAGGATGCTCCACGCAAGGAACGGATCATCGGACTGCTTCACGCGGCAGAGCGCGCGGAGGCGCAGGGCGACCTTTCCAAGGCGGCAAAGTTACTCCATACCGCCCTTCCTTTGGACGACGCCAAACGCGAGACCGTCCTCTTCTTAGCCGACGTGCTGATCCGACTGAATCTGGTCACGGAGGCAATGGCAGTATTGGAACGCGCCGTTGCGGCCAATCCGGGATTTCACTATGCCTATCTGGCCTTGGCTAAACTGCTGCTACGTCAATCGCGAAATCCGGAGGCCCGAGCCTGGCTGACAAAGTTGGTACAACTGCGGGATGTGCCGGCGAAAGAACGCGCTGACGCAGAAGCATTGATGGAAAAGGGGGTCTAGTGAATCCTACACTCGAAACCCTCGCCTCGGTCGGAAATCAGGCGGGCTGTTTCTCGGCGCGCAGCAATTTCTCGACGTAGATGTGCAGCACGGCGATATCGGCGGGACGCACGCCGGTGATCCGGGCCGCTTGGCCGAAGTTTACGGGGCGAATTTGGTGGAGGCGCTCTTTGCTCTCGCGGGGCAAGCCCGGTATCGCGAAGTAGTCCAGGTTCTTCGGCAAATGAATTTCTTCGGCCGCGCGAAAGCGCTCCACGTCGCGGTTCTGTCGCTCGATGTAGCCTTCGTACTTAATTTGGATTTCAACCTGTTCTGCGACCTCGAAGGACAGTGGCTCCGGCGGCGCTGCAAATTCGCCGAGGTCGGCGATACGTAGCTCCGGCCGGCGGAGCATCTGCGCGGCAGTCTGCGGTTCCGTCAGCGGCGAGAGCCCTCGTGATGCCAAGACGTCATTGATCTCCTGCGACGGCATCACCATGAGGTCTTTGAGACGGGCAATTTCTGCCTGGACTTGCTGTTCCTTCGCCTGGGTCCGTTGGAGAAACTCGTGCCCCGCAATACCGTACTTCGCCAACCGGACATCGGCGTTATCATGCCGCAGGAGGAGACGATACTCGGCCCGCGACGTAAACAGCCGGTACGGCTCAATCACGCCACGGGTTACCAGGTCGTCCACCATCACACCCAGGTACGCTTCGTCGCGCGCGATGTAGAGCGGCGGCTCGCCGCGCAGATAGCGCACGACGTTAAGCGCGGCATAAAGCCCTTGGCCGGCCGCTTCTTCGTAACCGGACGTGCCGTTGATCTGGCCCGCATGAAAGAGTCCGCGAACCAGTTTCGTTTCCAGGTTCGGCTTTAGTTGCGTCGGCGGCACAAAATCATATTCGACGGCATAGCCGGGCCGAAGGATTTCGGCCGCTTCGAGACCGGGCACCGAGTGCAATACCGCAAGTTGAACGTCCTCCGGCAGACTCGTGGATAAGCCATTCACGTACACTTCCGAGGTGGTTAGCCCTTCCGGTTCCAGGAAGACTCGGTGTTTTTCCTTTTCCGGGAATCGCACCACCTTATCTTCAATGCTGGGGCAATATCGCGGCCCGATCCCCTGGATTTTACCCGAATACAACGGCGATCGATCCAGGTTCCGGCGGATGACGTCGCGGGTCGCGTCGGTGGTATACGTAAGCCAACACAGGATTTTATTCGGATTGAACCCTTCGATGGGCGTGCTGAACGAGAAGGGGCGCGGGTGTTCGTCGCCGGGCTGCGCCGCCATTACGTCGGTGTTGATGCTGCGCCGATGAATGCGCGGGCAAGTCCCCGTCTTCATTCGGCCGACCTCGAAACCCAAGCGGCGGTAGGTTTCGCCCAAGGCGGTGGCAGGCATTTCACCGGCGCGGCCGCCTTCGGCGCCGGTCAGTCCGTAGTGCAACCAGCCATTGAGAAACGTCCCCGTGCACATGATCACCGCGCGCGCGGGAATCTCGTTGCCCAGCTTGGTCTTGACCGCCGCTACCACCTCGTTTCGAACGACCAAGTCTTCCACCATGACTTGTTTCAGGACGAGATTTGGCTGTCCCTCGCAGATGCGCTTCATGTCGTATTGATACGCAATGCGGTCCGCCTGGGCGCGCGGCGAATGGACGGCGGGGCCGCGCGAACGATTAAGCATTTTGTACTGGATGCCGGTGCGATCAATGCAGCGGCCCATTTCTCCGCCGAGCGCGTCTATCTCGCGGACCAGTTGGCCTTTGGCGATGCCGCCGATGGCAGGATTACAGGGCATCTTGGCGATAGCGTCGAGTTGCATCGTGGCCAGGAGCGTTCGATAGCCGGAGCGGGCGCACGCTAAAGCCGCTTCGACGCCAGCATGGCCCGCGCCCACCACGATTACATCATAGTCTGCGTTCATACCGAGGGATTAGTTTACCAGGCGCCAATGGGATTGGAAAAGGCCGTCTGACCTCACATCACTGGCGAGAACAAGTCAGCCGCGCCGATTGTTCCGGTCCCTACGCCGTGGGCAGCGTACGTGCTCGGGCCAGAATTTCCGGACGACCGAATCTCGTCGCTAGCTCCTCCCAGCGTTTGGGGTGCGTTTCATCCGAGATTAGAGGGTAGTAGCCCAAATCGAGGTAAAGACGGATGGCCGGCTCCCGAAAGTCGTCGGTCAAGAGTCGCTGTACGGAGAATCCTTCCTGCTGCGTATAGTGAATCGCGGCGATGGTAAGGATCGCGCCGAGTCGCCGCCCGCGCAGCCCGGGAAGCACGCCGACCATATGCAAGTAGCCGACACCCGGGTCCGACGGTTCGAGCCAAGCGCACGAGGTGCCCACGAGTTCGCCGGCGTGTTCCATGACAAAGACCCGCTCCGGCGCAAAACAAGGGTGCTGCAAAATCCGCTCGCGCACCGCATCGGGCGTGTTCGCACCCAAGTCGGACGCGCCGTAAATCACGGCAATCCCGACTTCATCGCCATCTTCGTAGTTACGCAGAATGTATCCTTCCGGCACGGGTATCGCCGGGACATTGTTCAAATCATCCTTTTCCATTCGCAACTGGGACATCGGCCCTCTCCGTTCCCGCCCAGGAAATTGACGCAGAATGTAGACCTTTGTTACGGCGGAATCAAGATGTGGCCACCGTCACGCTTCGGAATAGATCCTCGGGTCCGGAGCGTATTGCTCCGGTACTGCACAATGAAGTACATTCAGCGGGGAGTGAGCCGCATGTCTGAAGCGAAGATCTTGGCTGCATGGCAACATCATTGGCGTGATGAGGCCGATGCGGCCTTTCTGTATCGAGTACTGGCAGACACCGAGACGGATGCATCGCGCAAGGACATCTTCCGGCGGCTCGCCGAAATCGAAGACCGCCACGTCGGACTGTGGCGGCGCATTCTCGAAGAACACGAGGTCACGTTACCCACGCCCAAACCCTCGGCGCGGGCACGCCTTCTGGCTTATCTCGCCCGCAAATTTGGGCCGGCAGTCTTGCTGTCGCTGCTTCTGCGCGAAGAGGGGGAAGAAGTCAAGGGCTATCTGAAACTGCATCGGGAAAGCCCGGCCGGCGCGGCGCGAGCGACGGCGCTGACCTTGGCGCAAGAATCGGCCCAACACGCCGCGCAGCTCCGCGAGTTAACGGGTACGGAAGGCGAGCCGTGGCACCGGACCGGTTCCGGCGGATTCCTCCGTAACGTGGTATATGGCTTCAATGACGGTCTCACCGCCAATTTCGGGCTGGTGGCGGGAGTGCTCGGGGCCAATGTGCAGACGCCTATCGTGATGTTATCGGGCGTCGCGGGAATGATTGCGGACGCCCTGTCCATGGGCTCGTCCGGCTACTTGGCCGCGAAGAGCGAGGGCGAAGTCTATGCCCACGAAATAGCCATGGAAAAAGAAGAGTTGCGGTTAATGCCCGAGGTTGAAGAACAAGAGCTGGCCCTGATTTACGAAGCCAAGGGGATCGAAGGCGCGCGAGCCCGGCTGATGGCCCGGGAGGTGATGCAGAATCCTTCGCGTGCCTTGGACGAAAAAGTGAGGGAAGAGCTCAAGATCGGCGAAGCGCACAGCACCCCGCTGAAAGAAGGGTGGGTCACTGGTCTGTCCACGGCAGTTGGCGCCTTTATCCCAGTCGCTCCGTTCCTCTTTCTCCAGGGATTCTGGGCGGTGTGGATTTCGTTCACTTTGTCCATGGTCTCCCATTTCGCCGTGGGCGCAGCCCGCAGCGTCTTCACCGGACGTGGCTTCTTGCGCAGCGGATTCGATATGTTCGTGGTCGGACTCGGCGTGGCGGTGGTCGGATATATCGTGGGCGATTTGATCGTGAAATGAAAAGGACCGATAGGACCTATTCGACCTATGGAGCGTAATCTTAAGATGCAAAATCGGTGGGTTTGGTGTCTGGTAGCAGCCTTTCCGCTTAATGTGTTTGCGGCGGGTTTCACTTTTGAAGAGCGGCCCGGCGAATTTGCGCTATTGCGGGACGGCAAATCTTGGCTAAGCACATACATCGGCCCGTACGATGAAACCCAACGCGAGGAATCGTACAAGGTCTTTACGCACCTGTACGATTTCGCGGGTGCCGCGCCAATAACCAAAGGACCCGGCGGCAAGTATACGCACCATCGCGGCCTCTTCATCGGTTGGAAAGACACGTTGGCGGAGGGTACGGATTTCGATACGTGGCACATGTCCAATTGCACTCAACGTCACATGACTTGGCTCAAGGCCGAAGCCCACGAAAACCGCGCGGTCCAGTCCGAGGAAATACTCTGGTGCGGGGACGATGGCGAACCATTCATTAAGGAAATCCGTACGATCACGGCGCAGTCCGGCAGCAACGAAACACGCATCTTTGACTTCGAATCAAAGCTCATGTCCATGACCGGCGGCATTCAACTCAAAGGCGACCTGCAGCATGCCGGTATGCAAGTCCGACTCGCGAACGAAGTCAGCGAACACGAGTCGTCCACGCAGTACGTCCTTCCGGAAGGCGCTCAGGAACTGGAGGATGACAAGGTGGTGGGCGCGTGGTGGGTCTGTTGCAGCGCCGTGGTGCGCGATCAGCGATACTGGATTATTCACATGACACCGCCCGGTAACGTCGGAGGCCAACCGGTATACTCGATACGTCGTTATGCTCGGTTTGGGGCCTTTCTTGAAACGCCGCTCAACGAAGGCATGCCACTGGATTTGAGTTTTCGGATCGTGTTTTCGCAGAAGGAACTCGACCGGACCGCTTGCCAAGCGCTCTACGACTCCTATGCCGCTTCGACGAAAGATACCGGTGGAGATTAGTACGGACGTGCCCCCGAGTACCAAAGATTTCCGCGGGAAAAACCTCACCCCGTGATCCTTGGCGTAATCAGTGACACCCATGGGAACCGCAAACTCATGCATCAAGTTGCGGAGCGGATGGAACAACGCCTCGGCGTCGAGGTTTTCATCCATCTGGGTGACAACTATGCGGATGCAGAAGAACTGGCGCTGGCGTATCCGCGGGTGATCATGGTGCCGGGCCTGTCGTGTCCGGAATACGGCGATCCCCGCATCCCAAAGCGGTTGGTCCAGGAGTTCGACGGGATCGCGATCGCTTGTGCCCACGCTGATAAGGATCTGCGCCACACGGAGTACGCCGCCGCCATTATCTTGACCGGCCACACGCATGTGGCGCGTATTGATCTAATCGGATGCTCCCTCTACGTGAACCCGGGCCACCTGAGGTCCCCGCAGGATCGCGGCGAAAAAGCCTCCTTCGCGATTATAGAAACTGGCCAGGATGAAGTCCGAGCGGCCATCCACGATTACACCGGCGACCTGCGTAGGGCGGTAACGGTCGAGCGCGCAAGACTGGCTTAAATGTCGTCTGAAAAGGGAACGCGCGCTTCCGGGGACGAAGCGCGCGTCTGCTATTGGGTAGGTCCCATTCGGGGATGGATAAAAGCTACGTCAATGCTCGCTGACCGACTGACGCCTCAAATTCCTACCTTTCCCTCTTCCAGTATTGCAACTAGCCTTCCCTGCCCCAGGATAGGCAAGAGACATGCCAAACCTACGTTCGGGCGAATCTGGGACACCTCCAATCCTGCCCTGTCGCGCTCTTCGCTCGAAGCGGCCGGTTACGAGCCCGATTCGCCGCCTCTAACCCATTTCCAGACTTGTGGTTATTGCCTCCCATGCGGCATCGCATTGGTTCGGTTTCTCGGGCGAGCCTGACGACGAGTTCCGGCCGCACCCGAAAAGGTGTCCCGCTCAAAGCCAAGGAATGGACTGGGCCATTGGCAAACGTTTTTGCACAACTGACCATTCTTTGATCGCTCTTTCGTCGGCGACCCGAGTCAGTCCCATCTTGACGAGTCTAGCGTTCCCGTCCGTGCAGTCTCTCTTTACAGTTTCCACGGTTTCCGGTACGCGGACGCGACAAGGTGATTGGCATCGCGTTCTCCTGCGACTCGTTCGTTTTCAGCGTCCCAGGCGATGTGGCTTCCGGTTCGTAACGCGATATTGCCGAGATGCGCCACGGTCGAAACAAAGTGTCCCACTTCCAGGTTCTCGACGGGCTGCTGTCGGGACTGGACGCAGTCCAGGAAATTGCGGACGTGCGCGGGACGGGCGTCCACTCCGGCCTTGCCCTTAAGGGGTTCCAAGCTTTTCTTCTTGGGTTCCGGAATGACTTCCCAGCCGGAATCGTCAAGGACTAGAGTCCCCTCGCTTCCACTGAAGGCCATACCATGCGGCCTTCCACCGATGCCCACGCCGCCGAGCATCTGGTGTTCCCAAATGAGGGTGTAACTGGGGAAATCGTAAACCGCGATCTGTGTATCCGGCGTTTCGGTGTTGTCTTCCACGACACGCTTGCCGCCGGCCGAGTAGACGCTGCGCGGCGATTCCATGCCCATCGCCCACAGGCAGATGTTCAACAGGTGCACGCCCCAATCCGTCATCAGTCCGCCGGCGTAATCCCAAAACCACCGAAAGTTAAAATGAAATCGGTTCGGATTGAAGGGGCGTTCCGGCGCGGGGCCAAGCCACATGTCGTAATCCACTCCGGCCGGGGGTGCACCGTCCGGCGGATTACCAATACCACCGACCCAATCGAGGTAGGCCCAGGCGCGAACTTGCCGGACTTTGCCCAGTTTGCCGGAGTGAATGAACTCGACCGCCTCGCGGTAATGCGTCCCGCTTCGCCATTGCGTACCCATTTGGACTACCCGCTGATTCGATCGTGCCGCTTCCAGCATAGCGCGCCCTTCCGCGATGCTTTTACCCAACGGTTTTTCCACGTATACATCTTTACCCGCCTCACAAGCGTATACGGTCGGCAGGGCGTGCCAATGGTCGGGCGTCGCCACTAGAACCATGTCCACGTCTTTGCGGTCAATCAGTCGGCGGAAATCCTTGACCGTGTCTGGTCGGGTACCCCGCTTCCCTTCGACCAACTCGGCGGTCTTCGCCAGTTGTGCGTCATCCACGTCGCAAATGACGGGGCAATCCACTTCAGGATTCAAGAAGAACGTGGCAAGATCGCCGCGGCCCATGCCGCCACAACCGACCAAGCCAATGCGCACTTTGCTGTTCGCGCCGACGGCCGCTGAAGCACGGCGAGTCGAAGACCACAGCGTACCGGCGGCGGCCACGGCGCAACTCGTTTTTTTGACAAAATCCCGGCGACTCAAACTCTTCATGACGATTCCTCCCCTCCTGTTTCCGCACGCTAAAGCGTGTACTACGAACGGTTCGTAGTTCAAGCTTCAGCTTGTGGTCTTAATAGAATTCAATACCGTATAGAGTTGCTTGCCGCAGTTGGAAGCGGAGGACTACGGGCGCGCCTTCGTGCTTCAAACTGTCTTCGCCTCTCCAGGTCACGGGCATCGCCAAGCCATCCCCGAGCAATCGGTCCGCTTCCTCGAAGGATCGCCCGGGCCCTTCGCCCTTCCCGAGGAGTCGAACCGCGGTCTTGATGTATCCGCTAGGCTTGACTGACGCATTCAATCGAACGCGGTCGCCCTTGGGTATCACCGCGATCGTCGCAAATTCGCCTTCCTCGTCACATTGTAGCCCGACAAGCCGACCTCGTGGCCAGGTGGCCAGACCACCGACGCCGGGTACTCCGGGAAATAGCCCCTTGCGTTTGCTCACGTCACGACCCGGGTACTTGTGCGGGATCGGGTTGCCGCCGAACGTGATGCCCCATTTATCCCCAGGATATTCCAGCAGATTGCCGCTGACTACGACATAACCGCCGTCGGGCGTGCCCGGCAGTCCCATATCTACCACGGGCCCACCTGGTACCCGCGACCAAAACTGCCCATCGGCGCTGGACAACAGCCAGACCGCGCCGCTGTCGCTTTCCAATTCCCAGACCCAAGGGAACATCACATGATTATCGGGGATGCCGGGCAACGTCGTTTTGCCGTTCGTGTAAAAAAGATGGCTCGGCGCCATGTCCGCGCCGGTGGACATGACGGTCTCCGGCTTGCTGAAGTGCCGAAAGTCCTTGCTCACCGAGCGACCAACCGAACGCCGGCCCACACCGATCCAACTATCTATATTGTCTTTCTCGGTGCCCGGCGCTTTGGGATTCACTTGCCAAGCCCGCACGTAGCCCACGTACTCCTTCCGGTCTTCGTCGTAATAACATGTGTTCTGCGTATCGGCATGTTGGATCATCAGCGGTTCCGGCAGCGACTTCCAGTAAATACCGTCCGGTGACACGGCCCCGAATACGGCCACGACCATGCGGTAGCCGCCCACGTCCGTGCGACGGGCCATCGTATCCACTTCATCAGGGTATTGGGCAGCGTAGGCGTTCCATTCCTCATCAGTGATGATCCCCAGATAGAACATCTTGTAGTGTTCATCCGTCGAGGATGGATCAAGGAAAACGCAGCCGCCGTGAAATCCTCGGATGGACCCGTTCAGGTCGTTGCGAAATACGATGTTGTTGTCTTTGTTTCCGGTGTATTCGAAGAGGCCCAGCTTGGGAGTTTCCCACGTAACGCTGTCCGCCGACTCCGCGTAGCAAAGGTACTGGTTCTGGCCCGGCATGATCTTGTCTTTCATGCTGAACGGCTCGGGATCGGGCGTCGGTCCAATGGTGTACCACGTTTTGTACTTACCGTCTTCAAAAATAGTGGCGGCCAGTTGCCCGGGCTGATATGGAACCTTCTCCGCCTTCTGCGCGACGAGACGAATCCCACGCGGCATGTCGCTCAGTTCGAACGTGGCCGGTTTGCCGGTGTCGCCCTGGAGCCACGCGCCCGCATTCTGTCCCTCCGTCCCCGGTTCCGGTTCGATCCTCCAGGCGAATCCGCCCTGGCGGACATATTTCCAACTTGTGAAGTAGATGAAGTTGCTCTTCAGTTCCACCGGCTCGCCATAGAACCGGTCCGCCTGCCCCTGCGCCAATTGCCCGACCAACACACCGAACATGAGCGCCCCTCCGAAAATCCATCGCATACGATACCGCGCCTCCCCAGTCTTCCGCTCAGGATTAGGACCAGCCGCCGGTGCGATGGTCCGAAAGTGAGTTCCCACGTCATTCTGCCGGATTCCGAGCGGGATGACAACCGCGGAGTAGGGGAAAAAGGGTCGCGGGCTGCACACAGTCACCCGGTGCAGCCCGCGAGGAGGAGGAAGCTCTGCTTTGGCAAGGTTTTGAGTCGTTCCTTCTATTGGTGCTAACGGCGGCACTTGGCGGGAAGTTGACAGTCCCCATGCAGATTGAAGAATGGGTATCCGGCCCATGACCTGCGCGAGACGCGCTTGCCGGTGCGCTTCGTGCGGCCTTCTTGCCCTCGGATCACCAAGGCGTTTACGATGATGACTTGGTGGGGACTCGGTGGTAAAATTCATCCAATGTAGATTAGGGTGGGTGGAAACACACAGGGCTCGGGAAAGGTACGGTGCATGGCCGATATACTCAGTCAAGATGAAGTAGACCTTCTCCTAAGCACCGTCTCGAAGGGCGAAGCTGAAGCCCCTGGGCCCGAAGCCGGCGCGGAAGCGGCCCATTTGGCCACTTACGATTTCCGCCGGCCGGAGCGCGTTTCCAAGGACCAACTCAAGGGCCTTCAAAGCCTGTTCGAAGCCTTCGGCCGCGAAGTGAGCATCGCGTTGCCCCCGTTCCTCCGCACGGTCGTGCGCACCGACTTAGTCTCGATTGACCAACTGACGTATGACGAGTTCGTCCTCTCGGTCGCGCGGCCCACCTCGCTGGCCATCGTAAACATGGCGCCGCTGGAAGGTAAGGCGATCATCGAGCTCAATCCGGGGATGGTATTCCCGATCGTGGACCGGGTCTTGGGCGGAAAGGGGATGGCCTTGTCGCAGACCCGCGAGTTGACCGAGATCGAAAACCGGATCGTGCATCGTATCATGCTGATGATCCTGGACTGTTTGAAACGCTCCTGGGATCAGCTTGTGGATTTCAAGACCAGCGTCGTGGCCCAAGAAAGCGACCCGCTTATTGTCCAGATTGTAGCCGGGAGCGAAATGGTGCTGTTGGTGGGATACGAAGTCCACATCGGCGAGGTCGTCGGCAACATGAACGTGTGCATTCCGCTCGCCGTGCTCGGTCCGATTCTTGATCAACTATCACGGCAGGCACACTTTACCCGCAAGACGTCTCCGGAAGCCCTGGCGCGAAACCGCGTTCAAATCGAGCGTTCCTTGCGCAAAGTATTGGCGCCCGTGGACGCCGTCCTCGGCCATGCACGCCTGCCCTTGCAAGAGATTGCCCGGCTTCAGATCGGCGACATCGTCCAATTGGATTCGGAGGTGAACGATCCCATTGTTATCGAGGTCGGAGGAATTCCACGGTTTAAGGCCCAGCCCGGACGACGTCGCGAGCAGAGCGCCGTATTGCTGACAGCCTTACTCCGAGACTGACGACAATGCCAAATGCGGAATGAATACCAAGTTCCGAGTAGCAAGTAACTCGAAACCGGAAACTGGAAACTAACCTCTGGCCACTAGTCACTGGCCACGGGTCACGAGCAACTAACAATAGGAGCAGAAGCGTGGCGGAGCAAGCGGAAAAGACGAGCCCGGTTGAACGTAACAACATGGACATGGTTTTGGATATCACCTTGGTGGCTACCGCCCGGCTGGGCCGCGTGGAGATGCCGATCCGAGATATCCTGGCGCTCGGTCCCGGATCGGTTATTGAAGTGGGGCATCTGATAGATGAACCGGTGGAATTGCTCGTTAATGATCGCATCATTGCCCGCGGAGACGTCGTGGTCGTGGACGAGAAGTTCGGTCTGCGTATCACTGAGATCATCAGTCCGCAGGCGCGCATCGAGAGTCTGCATTGATCGGCACCGACGATAAAGACCTCTGGATTCGTTGGAAGGAACGGGGGGACGCCACCGCGCGAGAAGAACTGATCGTGCGGCACCTGCGCGTGGTCAAGTACGTGGCCGGGCGTATGGCCATCCATGTCCCTGCTACGGTGGAAATGGACGATTTGATCGGCTGGGGCGTGCTCGGACTGATTGACGCGGTCGAGAAATACGATCATCGGCAAGAGGTCAAGTTCAGCACGTACGCGACCATCCGCATCCGGGGGTCCATCATTGATCAAATCCGGACGCTCGACTGGGCGCCGCGATCGCTTCGGGCCATGGCCCGGCGTGTCGGCGGCGCACGCGAAAAACTCCGGCACCAGAAAGGGGGAGAACCCGACGTCGCCGATATTGCAGAGGCGCTAGGCGCGACTCCGGACCAAGTCGAAGACACGATGGCTCAACTTCAAACCGCGCAAGTGCTTTCTTTGGATGACTACCTGCCGTCGGAGGACAGCGCTGACTCGCGCAAAGCGAATCTGATCCGAAACGCCGGCGCACTAACTCCGGAGCACCGGGCGGTGGAACGTGAACGCCAGGAACGCCTCGTCCAGGCCATCCTCCAACTACCCGATCAGCAGCAAAAGGTGCTAAACTTGTATTACTATGAGGAGTTGACCTTGAAGGAAATCGGTATGGTCCTCGAGGTATCTGAATCGCGCGTGTGCCAGGTTCACAGCGCCGCCATGAAAGCCCTGCGCAAGAGTATTCAAGGAGCCGCCTGATGCCGCAGCCGGTGGATCTTCAGACCGAAGCGGCCCGGATGACGGCCGCCGAACGGATTCAGCAAATCGCCGATCGGGCTTCTCTAGCCGCCCAGCAACGCGTAGCCGCCGAGCTGCAGCAGGACCGCATCCAACTCGAGACGGAAGTGCAACAGACGGCGGAGTCGCAAAACGAACCGGTGGAGGCAGAAGGTCGGCGGCGGAATCCGTTCGCGGGTCGGCGGCGCCGACGTCGGGCAACGACTGATCCGGCACCTCCGGAAAAAGTCGCTCGGGGCGCAAACCCGGCCCCGGAACCGGAGACGCACCGACTCGACATATCGGTCTGATGCATGGGGTGAGAGCGTGGAACGGCAGGTGGCGCGAGGAGACGACAGAAGATGTCGGAATTGATTAGCGTAATGCGAGACGCGCTTACGATTCTGGCCGTGCTTTTCGTCCTGTGCGTGATGGTCTATCACCTCTGGCGCGATCAAAAAACCCGCCAAGCGACTCCCTCCCATCCGCAGCCGGATCTTACGCACACGATGATCTTGTTTCAAACGATGCGGGACATCCTTGATCAACAAAAGGACCTCGCTCGCCAGGTCAACGAGAGTCTGGACAAGAAGGTCGGCATCATCAAGCAAACTGTAAACGGGGCCTTGGACGACTTAGAGCGCTTGCGGGAAGCGACGCGAAAACTTCGCCTCGAATTGGAGGAGGCCCGGTCCGAACTCGAGAGCGTTCAGAAACAAGTTGGTTTTCTGAAGGACCGGCCTTCACCCGCGGCAACGGAACGCAAACCGGAGGTTGAATATCACGCGCATCCGCCGCGCGCCCCCAAGCCCTCGGCGCCGGAATCCGAACGACCGGCTCTCCACGTGCTTGCGCGTCCGCCGGAAACGGGCTCGCCGGGAGACATCCTCGACGCGTGGGTCGGCCTCGATTTCGCCAACGATACGGCGGATTCGGTAGAGTTCGAGCCGATTGCTCCAGCGCCGGAGGCACCGGAGGATCCCGAAGCCGCGCGGAAGGCATTCCGCGCCCTACTCAATCTTGGCGCAGAGGACCCGAGGTCAACTCGGGAAGTCTCGACGCCCGGTACCGCGCTCGAGCGACCCGGCAACGGCAAGGTTACGCCAATGCAGGCGCGGGTTTACGAATATAGCGACGCCGGCATGAGCGTGCCGCAGATTGCCCGCGAGC